>JBGTOF010000165.1:0-40000 GCA_041742695.1 Elainellales cyanobacterium
CTGAATCTCGTTAGAAATTGCAGGGGGCGGAGAGAAAAAGGGCGATCGCCCAAATCAGTGCTCGCTGAACTGACTAAGACGCACCATTCAAAACCATAAAAAGAAACCGCCCAAGAGTGCTTGAGCGGTTTTTATTTACGCAAGTCTAAAAAACTAGCGCGTCCATCAATCAACTAGCGTTTGTTAACACAAAGGATAGCTGCACTAAATGGAATGGTGTTGGACTTAGTAACGACGTGAGGAAAAGCTACCATTGCGATCCCCACCGCCACCGCCACCGCCACCAAAGGAGCTTCTGTTTTCACGAGGCTTCGCTTTATTGACTTTCAGGTCACGACCCATCCAGGCAGCGCCATCAAGTGCATCAATGGCAGCTTGCTCTTCAGAGTCTGCGCCCATTTCTACAAATCCAAATCCACGAACACGACCGGTGTCACGGTCGGTAGGGATTTGAACTCGGCTTACAGAGCCATACTCTGCAAACACAGAGGTTAGGTCTGCTTCTGTAACATCGTAAGACAAATTGCCTACATAAATCGACATAGATTTTCTCCAAAATCAAGGGAATGTAGAGATAGAGATTTCGGGGAGAACCTTGTCAATACCAAACGTGAAAAACCCGTTAATACTAAAAACAAATGCTGCTACCGATCACTTAACTCTCAGGCCTTATCCTAACACTCCAAATTGAATCGTCACGCAGATCTGCCAAAATATCGGGAGCAAAATTTGGTTAAGCCATCTACAGCCAATGGTCAGACCCCTTAGCCAAGGCAGGCCAAATCTATGCAGCGAGCGATATAAGCGCGCATAAGATAAATCCCAAACGGGGCTTGAGCCAGTATTAAGTTTTATGTCGTCGCACCTGCGTCAAGTCCTACACTAAGACAAGCAGGGTGAATTGAATCGGTGAATTGAGCTAGATGAACAGAAAGAATCATCATGCCTTGATGGTCATCAGGCCGCACTCAGCTGTTTTTTTTAAGAGGCCCACGGCTTATGGCAACTTGGCAATGTGTAAAGCAGTGTGGCGCATGCTGTCATCTCGACCCTGCCGATCGCCCCGATTTAGATGAGTATTTGGAGCCTGCAGATTTAGAACTGTATCTGAGCTTGGTCGGGGACGATGGATGGTGCATCAACTTTGATCGCCATACGCGGGAATGCCGCATCTATGCTAATCGCCCGTCGTTTTGCCGGGTTGAGGCAGCTACGTTCGAAACCATGTATGGGATTGAGCCGGATGAGTTGAATGAATTTGCCATTGACTGTTGTCGCCAGCAGATTGAAGGAGTGTATGGCGATCGCAGTTTAGAAATGCTGCGCTTTGACGGAGTTGTAGGCATTGGCTAAGGGCCGCCACCATAGCGTCGGTGCCCAGTCGCGGCAGCATGGTGGGATAGAACGGTGGAACAGAGCATAGTCATGGCGATAGTGGCTAAAACTACCCTCAATTCGGCAAACACCCAAAACCGATGCCGTTAAAACCAGAGCGGGACGGGCACTCAGTGCCCGTCCCGCTCTGGTTTTAACGGCATAGCCAAAAGGGAACGCGATAGTTAGGCGATAGACGCCATCTTCACATCACTGTTTGCCAATAGATCCTGAAGTTCTTCAGAGTCTACAGTCTCTCGCTCTACCAACATCTTGGCTAGTGTATCCAAGATATGGCGGTTCTCCTGAAGCACTAGCTTTGCTCGGCGATAGGCTTGATCCACCAGGTTCCTTACCTCGTCATCAATGGCCGCTGCAGTTTCTTCGGAGAAATCGCGCTCCGACATAATGTCGCGTCCCAAAAACATGCCGCCTTGGCTGCGACCCAAGGCCACAGGCCCTAGCCGCTCACTCATGCCAAACCGAGTCACCATCTGGCGAGCCACTCGAGCGACTTGCTGCAAGTCATTAGAGGCTCCTGTTGTCACCTCTTCTTCACCAAAGATAATCTCTTCAGCTAAGCGACCACCCAGTGCTACCGCCATCTGGTTTTGCAGATAAGCGCGAGAATACAGGCCAGAATCCATCCGATCCTCACTGGGCGTAAACCATGTGAGACCCCCTGCACGACCGCGAGGAATAATGCTGATCTTCTGCACAGGGTCATAGTCAGGCATTAGGGCGCCCACCAATGCGTGACCCGCTTCGTGGTAAGCAACGAGTTCCTTGCGCTTCTCGCTCATGACGCGGTCTTTCTTTTCTGGCCCAGCCAGCACCCGGTCAATAGCGTCATTCACCTCGTCCATCGATACCTCAGTGAGGTTACGACGTGCGGCTAGAATTGCGGCCTCATTCAGCAGATTTGCTAAGTCAGCTCCAGTGAAACCAGGCGTCCGACGGGCAATCTTCTGTAAGTCCACATCCTTAGCCAAGGTTTTGCCACGAGCGTGCACTTTCAGCACATCCAGGCGTCCCTGGTAGTCAGGGCGATCGACGACCACTTGGCGGTCAAAGCGACCTGGACGGAGCAGTGCTGCGTCCAGTACATCAGGTCGGTTTGTTGCAGCAATGAGGATGATACCCGTGTTGCCTTCAAAGCCGTCCATTTCGGTGAGCAACTGGTTCAGCGTTTGCTCTCGCTCATCATTGCCACCGCCGAGGCCAGCGCCACGCTGACGCCCCACTGCATCAATCTCATCGATGAATACAATACAGGGCGCATTGGCCTTAGCTTGCTCAAACAGGTCACGAACGCGGGATGCCCCAACCCCAACGAACATTTCCACGAACTCAGAACCGGAGATAGAGAAGAAAGGAACCCCAGCTTCACCTGCGACTGCCCGAGCCAATAGAGTTTTGCCTGTTCCGGGAGGCCCAACCAGCAGCACACCTTTGGGAATCTTGGCGCCCACCGCTGTGAAGCGATCGGCATTTTTCAAGAAGTCCACAACTTCGGTTAGCTCGAGTTTGGCTTGCTCGATCCCAGCCACATCGCTAAAGGTAACCTGCGTCTGGGGCTCCATTTGGACTCGAGCTTTCGATTTGCCAAAGTTCATGGCTTGGCTACCCGGCCCACTTTGGGCACGGCGCAACACAAAGAATAGAACCACAAGCAATAAGAAGGGAATCAGCAATGTGCTTAAAACCCGACCCAGCACATTTTCTTCGGCTTGGGGCGCAACGGCGATATCTACATTGTTTGACGTGAGGATGTCAAGCAACTCAGGGTCGTTGGGCAGGTTCACAAACGCGCGCTCGCCATCGTCAGACTGCACCTGTGCTCGAGTACGGTCAGAGCTGATTGTAATTTTTTCGACCCGGCCTTCGCGAACGGCGCTAATAAACTCGGGGTTATATTGCCAGGTTGTAATGTTGGCAGGCGGACGTTCAATCAGAGTTGTCGCCAAAAATACGACGACAATGACCAAGAGCGCGTACAGCCCTGCATTTCTCCAACGTTTATCCACTGAGGATCTTCCTCCTAATCTACAAACAGAACCCAATCTTTAAATAGGAATAGGCGTGCTGGATATACCTAATGCTGTTGAAATGCGACCAGTCTGAACTGAGCTGCATGTGCCTTGCCTATATCGTTATTTGAATCTTCGGCTGTAGGCAACGTCACTAGGTAGTACTACTCGCTATACCAAATTCAAAAGAGCAAATGATATCGACTAATTCATTAGTACTGAGCTTAACGGTATGAGAGATGACGAATACATCTAAATTCACACCTAATTCAATAGAATTTGCCGATACGCGGCGCGTAAACTATTTCATAATCTTAACGTAATTTTACATTCCTGCGGGTGAGACGGGATCGCTGTTGCTGAGAGCAGTGCTTTCCAGTTATGACCCTCAACAGAATGCAGAGACGCCGCCTGTTAGAGGCGCATCTCTGCATTATAGAGCTTGGATGAGAACGGCAGCAGAGAGGCTAGGGACTGTCATCCATTAGCTGCTGATGATCTAAAAATCAACGGTTACAGCCCCTAGCCTGTTGTTTGGGTCGGGCGTGGCAACGCTTATTACACAAGGCGTTTAGTCAGAATTGATGACACGCCCTAAGGAATGCGGGTGTTGAAGCGCACTAAGCCGGGCTGGCCAACGGGCACCTCGCCCAGTTCTACAAAGACAGCCCCGTTGTTATCGTTAGTTCCACATGGGTCGGGTAATGGGGCGAGAGGCGTAAAGAATCGCCCAGCATCGTTATCCGCCGTATTGGTGAGAGCCGTGGGATTGGGGTTACCCGGAGCACGGAATTGAATGCCCTGCTGTGGGCCGAAGGCATTGGGTATAAAGTCTGTGCCGACTGGGATCTGGTCGCAGAACTGCACGTTGTTGGCAGATGTAGTGCCGTCTGACAAAAAGTAAAGGGTGTACTCTACAACGTCGCCACTTTGCAGGCGGGTTTCTTCGGGAATTTGCAGTAGCCCGATAGGAGTAAGCCCAGCACTGTTGAGAGCAGCAGCATCTTCAGAATTGTTGGTGAACTGGCTAAAGTTGAGCCCCGGCAACGATACACCGTTACGCACGACGTTAGTGATGCGCTTCACTAGGCGGAAGTTGGTGTCTAGGTCAAACCGAATGGGCGTGGGCGTACTGTTATTGCTGGGGTCTCCATCATTATCTGGGTCGGAGGTCGGAACCGTTTGCCCGGTTTGGTCGGTGGAAATATCGTTAACGGGTGTCCCGCTGGGGCTGATCCCGGTGCCGAAGGCGTTGTTTTGATAGACCAGCCGCTGGGTGCCGGGATTAACCTGCGCAATGAAACGGATAATGGCCCGTTGGCCTACGGCTAGGGTTTCAGTCCCTGAGAGCAAATTCCGATTGCTACTTCCATCGAAGTTGGGGTTGGCAGCGGTGAGGGGGCCGCTCTCGATGCGAGGAGGGAGGGCGATCGCCACTGATTCTGCCTGATCGAAGGTGCTAGTAGCACGACCAAACAGATCATCTTCGATCTGAATATTCTGAATGGGCACATCTCCTAGGTTTTCGACCAGGATATTGAAGGGAACATTGAAGGTACCATCGCCATTGGGAGTAACAGTACCCCGCTGTTTGGCGATACCCAGCACGGGCCCTTCTGGAAATACCACAGGGGTTGGATCATCCTCACCCGGGTCATTGGGGATACCATTGCCATTGGGGTCAGGGTTAATGCTGGGGTTTGATAGGTCAGACACAGGAACGTTGGCTGGGCTGATGCCTGTAGCGATCGCCTGGTTGAGATACGGCCCTAAGTTGGCGCCGGGGGTAACCTGTACTACTACCTGAATGGTGGCGGTTGCACTGATGGGTAAACTTTGCCCCGGAGCCAGTAAGTTTAGGTCGGCGACGCCATCGTAAGCAGGGTTAGCCGCGAGTCCGCCGCTGACCACTTGACTTTGAAGCACTTCAAACTGAACCGCCTCATCAAAGGTGTCGCTAAAGTCGTCTGTGACTTGCACCTCGTTCAGCAAGATGCCGCCCAGATTGGTCACCACAATGTCGTACACCACATCGTAGGTGCCGTTGTTGTTGTTGGTGATTTGTGTGGCTCGCTTAGCGGTACCGATGACGGGCGTTTCTGCAAACTGCACGGGAGTGGGCACATCCTCGTCGGGGATGCCGTCGCCGTTGGGGTCAGGATCATCACCGTTGGTAGACAGATCGTCAGTAGGCACGCCGGAGGGCGTTTCGGCTTCGCCGAGTACTGAGTTTAGGTAGGGGCCGAGGTTGGCACCCGGGGTGACGCGGATGGCAAAGGCGATGGTTTCACTCTGGCCCAGTTGCAAGGTGCTGCCGGGGCCCAGCAGGTTGGGGTTGGTATCGCCGTTAAAGGCGGGATTAGCCACCAGCGACCCCGTCGTACTCGGAGGTGTGAGGATGGTGTATCCCACCGCTCCGCTAAACTGAGTGGCTAGATCATCTAACAACTGAATATTTTGCAGGGGAATGTTGCCGTAGTTCTGCGCTCGTAGTTCATACTGCACGTCGTATGTGCCGTTGCCATTGTTGACAACATTAACGACGCGCTTGGCCACGCCCAAGCTCGGTACTTGGGGTAGGCTCACTACCGTTGGCGTGTTTTCGCCCGGTTCGTTGGGGTTGCCATTGCCGTTGGGGTCTACCTCGGCTCCATCGTTGGAAATATCGGTTGTGGGCTGGTTGGTGGGGCTGGTGGCGTTGGCGATCGCCGAATTTTCAAATGGGCCTAAATTGCCATTCGGCACCACCCGGACATTAAACTGCACGGTGGCGGTGCCGTTGACCGCCAGAGTTTGCCCCGCTGCCAGCAGGTTCGTGCTTGCACCCGAGCCCGCAAAGTTGGGATTGGCCGTAATACCATTGCTCGTCACCGAGCCAGGGATGATCGTGAAGCTAGCCGGCGCCAGGAACGTACTGGTCAGATCTTCCTCAATCTGAACATTGACCAAGGGCGTGTTGCCCAGGTTAAAAAGCTGCATCGAGTAGGGGATTGTAAAACTGCCGTCCCCATTATTAATAGGCGTGCTTGCCTGCTTGGTTAAGCCCACCACTGGATTAGAGGGCACTAACTGAGCCACATCAGTGGCGCTCTCCGTCTCATTGGTGCCGCCGCTATTGTCGTTGTCAATTGGGTCGGTAATATCAGCAGGACGGCGAATGGTGGCCGTATTGATCAAGTCGCCTGTGGCATTGGGGGCGATATCAGCCGTGATGGTATAGGTTGCGGTGCCATTCGCTAGCAGGTTAACGGCTGGGTCTACGATGACATTGCCGCTACCGCTGGCCGTGCAGCTTGACCCGGCAGACGCCGCACAAGTCCAAGTGACGTTTGAAAGAATATTGGGCAGTGTATCGGTAAATTCAGCGCCTAGCGCCTCGCTCGGGCCATTGTTTTGCACCACGACCGTATAGGTGATGGGGCTACCCGGGACGGGATTGGGCACATCGCGGGTTTTGCTAATGGTTAAGTCGGCTTCGCGAATTAGAATACCGCCGGGCAGCAGCACAGGGGGTGCAGGAAACAGCACCCACGTATCAATTCCGCGATTATCGCCAAAATTACTTGTAAATGCGTGCCCGCCGCCAGCGCTACTTACCCCCATCGGCGGCAAGGCTCGAATTGGGTTGGGCGCTCCTGCACCCGCCAAATCACTGTCATCATAAAAGATAGTGAAGGGATCGAGGAAAAGCCCGCCTGGCGGCTGATTCAGCCGCTCAATGATGATACCGCTGGCGTTGTTTTCTGCATCAAGAAAGGGGAAGTGCGCCTCCCCGGCCGTCAATAAAATCTCGGTATCGTAGGGTGCGGCTCCTGCTGGGGCCGGGTTGCCATTGCCGTCATTGCCATCCCAAAAAATGGTGTTGGCTCCGGGTGTGATGTCGGGGTTCAGCAAAATTCGGTCGTTAGCGTTGCCAAAGATGCCGTCTCCGTTGAGGTCGATCACAATGGTGGCTGTGCCCGACGCAGTGGCGTTAAAGCTGAAGGTGCCCCCTAGCGGGTTGTTGCCAGATGCGCCGGGAGTGCCCTCAACCCCAATAAACTCAAAGTTGGTGGCAGTTGGGGGCGGCGTGGGGGGATTGTTGAGCCAGGTAATGCCGCTAGGCGACGGGGCGACAGCGGGCAGGTTGGCCGCAGGCGGGTTCAAGAACAGCTTGTGCGTAATATCATTGGTGGCTTCGTTGTCGGGAAGTGCTGGGCTATGCACCGGAATGGGCTGGCCTATAGGTGCTGGGATAGAGCGAAATAGGGATCTGCCATCGGCACCTAAAAACCCTTCGCGATTGGCAAAGAAAATAAAGCCAAAGGGGTCAAGCCCGTTGCCCTCAACGCGGTAACGGTAGCCGTCGCGCGTTAGTACTGTCACTTCGCCGTCAAACAAGCTGCCCTGTCCGCCCATGTTGAGCGCTAGGTAATTGGCAAAGACTCGCCCTATTATGGGTGTGCCGCCTGCCCCCAGCGCGCCGCCTTGGCTGACGGTTACATCCCAGGCGGCTACCCAGCCCTGGTTGTTGGCTTGAGCCCAGGCTCCTCCTGCTGCAATGGGCGGAGGATCTTGGTTGCTGTTGGGGTTAGGGCTTTGAAAGTCGATTTCCCAGATGCCGCCCTGCCCGGGTCCGACCAGAATGCTGCATGGGGTGTAGCCGATACCCGGCCCGGCTAGTTCTGCCGCGCGGTTGGGGATATTGCCCACACCGGGTCCGCAGGTGCCGCTGGAGCCGTCGGGGCGGCGAAACGCGATGTCGGTTGTGCCGGTTACGCCTGTGGCGCTGGAACCTAAGTTAATGGTCTCTCCAGGCTGAGCGAATACCTGGATGACCGTACGACGCAAAATACCCGAGGTCTGGTCGTTGCGGAACTCGAGGTAGGGTCGGCTACCGGCGTTGTCGGTGAGGTCGCGGCTGCCTTCGGCACGGGCCGCAGGTGCAAGTCCGCCTACCCCCATGCCTAAGACCAGCAGGATGCCGATGAGACAGCGATCGCCCCTCGTGCGAGCAACACCCCAGCGAATTAAAGCTTTTGTCAGCCAGTTGATCATGGTCGTCGGTCAGTCCTAAGGGCTAGCAGAGGATTAGGGTTCGATCTGTAAGTCGTCTTCTTGGATGATGAGCTCAAAACCGCGGGCATCGCTGAAGATCAGCTCAACCCGGCGATCGCGCGCATAGTCAAGGCGAGTGGTGCCATCTGATAGCCGCTGCTCGAACCCAAAGGCACGAATTACCATCCGTTCGGGTGCGATGCCCTGCTCTAACAGATAGTTGCGCACCGCCAGCGCTCGCCGGTTTGACAGCGCGAGGTTGTAGGCCGCGCTGGCGCGGGGATCGGTATGGCCCTGCAATTCCACAGTGATGGAGGGGTTATCACGCAGCACGACGGCCACTCGATCCAGCACTTGGCGACTGGCGGGGCTAAGGGTGTCGCGGTCGAGGGCAAAGTGAACGTTGGTCGGTACCTGGAGCTGCAAAGGTGCGGGAATTGGCTCTGGCTCTGGTATCGGCTCTGGCTCTGGTGCAGGGGCAGTGGTGCAGCGGGGGATTTCGCCGATGGGCGGTACAGGAGGGGAAGTATCTTGGGTGAGAATCACGGCAGGTTCGGAGGTGCCGTAGCGCGAATCGGTGGCGATCGCCCCGACCCCCTGCCCGGGCGGCAGCTCTACCATGGCGGTAAATTCACCACTAGCATCGACAGCAACGCTACCAATAGGTTCTGTCAGTGCTCCATAGGGGTTGCCCACGTCCACCACGCGGTAGAGTTCGACCTCAGAGCCCGGATCCGCCGTACCCATCACGGTGAAGCCCGATCCTGTGGGTGTCAGACTCATCAACTCGGGCGCGTTGATGTTGCCGTTGCCGCTGTCGTTGCGCTGCTGGCGCGATCGCCGGGGTGGGTTCGGCCCATCCCCGACTTGATAATCCTGCGGAGCTACGTTGTGCTGCGTCACCAAGTCAATGCTCAGCCCATCAAGCGCTTCAAACTGGTTATCGGTAATCACGTTGCGATGGCTGGCGGGATAGGCTGCGACGACCACCCCCGGCCCTGGCTGCTGGCGAATTGTGTTGCCCATGACCTCGTGATCGCTGCCCATCAGATAAATGGCGGCGCGCTGGAAACGGCGGCTGTTGTAGCTAAACTGATTGTCGCGGATGGCAACCGAGCCATCTGGCTTGAATAAATAGACGCCGCTGCCGTCACTCCCGCAGATCAGATTGCCGATAATCAGGGTCTCATCCACCTGTCCTTCTAGCCGAATGGCATCGGGCATCCCGGCTACCCCATTGCCGACTAAAATGTTGCTCTCGACCCGCATGCCCTCGGCTCGCGCCCCGGTGATAATGGCGCTGCCATCATGCTGTTCGATCCGGTTGTTGCGAATGACTGGATTGATCGCATTGAACACCACGACCCCAAAGGCAGAGCGTGGAGTGGGCGGCAGCACGGGGTCACCCGGTTCGCTAGGGGGCAAGCCCAACCAGTTTTGCTCAATCACCACATTAGCGGGCGGGATATCGCTCTCATTAAATGAGGCGCGTCGAGATGGAACAGGGCGTGACACCGCAGGCGGTGGAGCGGCATGGGCTATCAAAATATCCGCAGGTGGGGTGGAGGCGGTCGCTTCGTGGAGCGACGTAAAGCCATACAGGCTGAGCCCTCGTACCGTGACGCCATCGGCGGTGATGGTGAGTCCGCGCAGCAGGACTTGGCCTGCGGCGGGGGTAATGCTGACAACGGGGATGGGCACCGCAATTTCGGCGGTGGCACTGCGATCGCCATCGTAGCCGGGTTGCGTTGTGCCATCTAGAACCAGTCCTGGTGCCGTCAAGTCTGGCAGAACCGTTTGCAGCAGAATGGTCGTATCCCCAGGTGCCAAGTCAAACTCAATGCGGGACGCCTCAGAATCGCTGGGCAAGACTTGGGCCTGTTCGGCACTGCTCAATGACTCTAGGGCGAGGGTGCCATTGGCCAGTTCGATGGCTTCGCGGAGGGTCAGCCCTGTGTCGGGTTCAATCGTATCGGCCGCACTGTTGACGATGAGCCGCAACGCGGTAGGCGCTGGGTTGAGCCCGCCAGGCGTTGTATCTTGGGCGATCGCCCCAGGCACCAGCAGCGTCCCTGCCGTGAGCAGCAGACTGGTAGCGTGGGTCGTGATGGATGAAATGATTCTAGTCTGGGTGTGTGTCATCTCATTCCCCTCCCTGCGGCGCATCTGATGTAGTCGCCTGGATAATTTCGGACTCCTGCTGTTGAGGCGGGGCAATGCGCTGCCGACCAAACCCGCCAAACAGCTCGTTCACCTTGAGGCTGATGTTGAGGAACACGCCACCCGCCGAGCGATCGCTCCCCAAATCGCTGTCGTTGGCCTCGCCAAAGCTATAGCCCACACCAATTCGCAAATCCGGCGTGGCGTAGTAGCCCACTTCAGCCGATAGCCCTACCTCGTCAAAGTTATTGGTGGTCTGGTGAATCCAGCGCGCCTCCCCTGCCAAATCCCAGCGATAGCCCAAGCGGTAGGCAGCACGCGCCTGAGCCAAGGTAATGGTGTTATTTACAGTTAAGTCATTGGCAAGAAACGAATTGGAATGACGCAAGGCAAACTTGCCGTAGAACTCCCAGCGCCAGTCGGGAGCGAAGAGCGCCTCTGCCGATAGGGTGTGATCTTCGGACCCTGTGCCAGTGTTAACCAAAATGTTGGAGGGCGTTAGGGCTGGGTTGGTGCGGTAGCGGTAGCTCAACAGGGCATTGAAGCGATCGCTCCGTGGATTGCGATAGGCCAGCCCCAAGCGTGCTTCACTGGTGTCGCCCAGTTGCCCCGTCAGCAGCGAGTTGCCGTAGTTGGCCTGGCGATAGCGCAGCAGCGCCGTAAGCTCTGGCGTCAGCCGCCCTGCCGCGCCCGCGGTCCACACCGTGTTGTTGCCGGTGGAAGACACACGCCGCTCTAGGCGGGCGCTCGCCTGAAAATTGGGATTGTCGGTATATTCCAGCCCAACGCTGTAGCTTTCACCAGAGGAGAGGCCCAGCGCCGATGCGCTCTGCCCCACCGCAAAGGGCTGCTCAAACTGCTGCCCCGCCCCAGTTTCTAGCAAAATGTCTTCGGCAATGCGCTCATAGTTCAGCGAGAGCCGCAGCCCTGGTGCAACGGTGACCCCGTGCTGAATCCCCACGGACTGCTGGCCCATCATGCCGTTGATGCCGCCCACAATGCTGTAGCGACGGCTCAGGGTGGTGTCTTCCGTAAGTTGGCGGCTGAAGTTGGTGCCTAGGCTAGTGATGGAATTGGTGCCAAACACGCCGCCGTAGAAGAATTGCTGACTTACATCCAGCGTGGTGAACTGATCCATCTGCCAAGATAAGCCCAGCGCAGTTCGCCCCGGATAGATCGGGTCATCGTCACCGCTGAGGGTGAGATCATTTTGCGCCCGCAGGGTAAGGCGATCGCTCACGGGCCAATCGAGCCGCGTCACCAACTGGCTAGAATCCACATTGAGGGCGGTGTTGCCGGTGCGATCGTTGCGGTTGCGGTTGACAAATTCGAGGCCAAGGGTGGCGGTACCCACCTGCTGCAGTGCCCCAACGCTAACGGTAGTAAGCGTGTTATTCACCGCTGCACCAGGCTGTGCCACCAGCCCCGGGCTTAGCAACGCCGCCAAGTCTGTCAAGATCAGAGGCGATGTGCCAAAGTTTTCTTCAAAGTCGTAGCGCACCTGAACCTGGGTGCTGGAGCTGAGGGTTGCTGCCAGAGCTGCCCCCAGACGCGTTTGCCCCGGACGAAAACTGGTGGTGGCGTTGTTGATGAAGGTGTCGTCTACTGAGCGATAGAGCAACTGAGCCCGCACGCTATCGCCCAGAGGGGCATTGGCCTCTAGCCGATAAGCCGTGCCCGACACATTGCCCAGCAGCGGCAGTTCGTGAGCCGAGCGGGCGATTTCTCCTACAATTCGCCCATCGCTGCCGAGTGGAATCTGGAAATCTGCGCCATAGAGTTCGTAGGTGCGATTGCCTTGGTCTTCGTTGAGGTAGCTAACTGCCGCCCAACTGCCTTGCGTCAGCCCGTGGCTGAAGTTATATTGCAGCCGACCCGCATAGAGGTTGGTATCATCCCCCCCTTCAAACTGATAGCTGGCGACAATACGGCGCACTAGCGTTCGGCCAAAGGGGTCAAATACCGTCCTCTGAATGGGGCGACGGAATAGCAGCGTCCCTCGGTCATAGTCAATCTCATAATCGGCACCCCGGTTCAACGCTTGCCGTTCGACAACCACACCAGGCCGCCCCAGTTCCTCAAGCTCCAGAAAGACCGTTTCGCTGCCGCCAATCACTAGCCGCCGCGATAAGAAATAAAAGCCACTGGTGCCGTCTGGCGCAATGGTGTCGCGCTGAAAGCCTTCAATATCTGTGGCAAACAGCCCCGTAACTTGAAAATTGCCCAGGTTATAATTGCCGCGAAACCCATGAAGCTGCCGATTGGTGGCTCCAAAGAGTTGAGAACTGCGAGAAAATTCTGGCGTGTTGTAGTCGCCCCACATGGCAAAGTCAGGCTCTGCACCGGGAATGCGCGCATCGCGCTGAAACCGCAGAAATAGGCTGTCGCTGGACGGGGTGAGAAAATCGACCGTGGAGCTATCGCCATAGGTCGGGTAGACCCGTTCACAGGCTTGGTCTTCTCGAAACAGGCGGGTGCTGCCGTCGCAGGTTTCATTTAGCGGGCGACTGCTGTTATAAGCGCCCAAAAACGACCACTCGCCTACGGTGCCAATGCCAAACAGCGTGGCGCCAAAATCAACCTCGGTTCCCCGGACCACGTCGGCACCGGGGTCAAGCGATTCCGGTGCCAAAAAATCCCGAAAGCTGCCGAAATAGTTGGTGCCTGCTCGCCCAATTCGCAGATTCAGTAACCCCGTCACCAGCGAGGGGCGCAGCTCGGTGGTGAAGCTCACTTCGGTATAGGCTTCGAGCTCATCTCCCGGGAGGGGCAGGGGCGTTTCGGTGTTGCGTTCAGAGCGACTGTCGCGCGGCAGAGGAGTACTAAGGCGCGATCGCCGCATCTCAGCCAATTGCCGTCGCTCGACCGCCGCCCGCACCCGCACCTGTTGCGCCTCTAGGGTAGATTGCAGTCGTACTGTGAATTCGCCATTGAGCGCCCGCACCTGAAACCCAGGGCGATCGCGATCATAGTCGGCACCCAAAAACTGCCCGGCTGTTGCGGTTAGGGTCACAATCACCGGCTCTGTCACGGCTGCACCGCTGCTGTCGACAATGCGCCCCGTCAGCTCGACCGTAGAGCGGTTGTCTGCGGGAGCGCTGCCGCTCTCGCTGGGGAATAGCTCTAAGGAGAAGTCAGCAACCTCGCCTGCACCACTGTCCCACTCGTTAGCGGGGATTGGCTCGACTAGCACTGGCGTTTGTGATAATGCGGGCGGTGCGGGTGAAGTTATGAATCGATCAGTCAAGGGCTCATCGGCTGAACCTGCACGAATCTCAGACGAGGCGTCTTCTTGCCCCTCAGTTGAGCTGGCGGGCGGCGGAGTTGCAGCGGAGGGATGTGCGGCAGAGTCGAGAGAGTCTGGGTCGGCGGGCATCCAGTCATGCCACTGGCGATCGCGCCCCACGGGAGTGAGCGACTCCAGTCCAAGGGCTTCTAATGTAGGCGATGCTACAGACTCCGCGTCGCCCGACTCTATCACCGCTGACCCAACGGTTGCGGGCACTGCCGTTGAGTCAGGGCTGGCCTGCTCGATCGAATCTTGAACTAGGGTTTGAGAAGCGGTGGCAGCACCCAGGTCTGCCTGATCTAGATCTGCCAGATCGAGTGCTGCTGAGTCGGGATGGGGTTGGGCGATCGCCTGCTGCCCCTGCTCGAGCACCAAAGCCCCAGCCAACCCAACCACAAGCCACACCTGCAGCCACAGACGCGCCGACCGAATGCTTGAACTCATCATTGAAGTAGCGGCAGTAGCGCTGGATTGTTGAGCGCGGGATTGTAAAGCCCGTTGCGAGGTGCGTATCATAGTCCCTGCTCCTCCCCAAATACGGGCGTAACAGCGAAGTTCATGCGAGCTAGACCACCCGGCGATAGCCGCACCAGTCGCGAGGGGCTATTGCCCTCAATGCGGTAGAGGTTGGGGGCTAGGGTATATCCCGGCAAGCTGGTGAGATCCAACGTCCCGACTCGGTTGCCTGCAATCACATTGGCCACAGAAAACAGACCATCGGGGTCAGTGATGATGCGGTTGCCGTCATCTAGAAAAATCACCGCATTGGGCACACCCGGCTCGCCTGGCTGCTGCTCGCCATCAAAGTTGCGATCCACAAACACCCGCCCGATTAGCGTGCCGCAATCCGCCACAATGCCTGGGCGAATCGTGACTCGGTGACTAGTATTGGGAGTTGTGGTCGTAGGCGTTGACGCAAAGGCTTGGTTGATGCCGTCGCCCCGCACCGCATCCGGGCTAATGAGCACTCCATAGGCAATGGTCAAATCCTGTCCCGCCGCTAGGGGGGCATATTCAAAGGTCAACTGCCGACCCGCGACTCGAGGGGGCAAGATGGCAACTTCTGTCGTGGTGGTGCCTGTGGTCAGGGCTGCCTGGGTGGTGCCTGGCACATAACTCAGCCCCAGCGGCAGCTGATCCACAATGGTGAGGTCATTGATGGCCGCTGTGCCTGTGTTGCGTACTAATAACCGATAGACAATTACATCACCCGGCTCTGCCGACACGCGATCGCCCGTTTTGGTGATTTCTAGCCCGTCTTCTTGCGTCAGGATCGTAAAACGCGTCGTGTCAGACGGAACCTGCACCGTGCTGCCATCGGGAGCGTCGAAGCTAGCGCGACCCTGATTTGTGACATTTGTAACGGTTTGGGCGGATAGTGGAGCCCAGCTACCAAGCCCGATGCTTCCTAGCAACACCAATAGCAGCGACGTCAGGAACAACCCAATTATTTTCATGTGCGGCCAGAGAAATCTGCGATTCATGCCTCACCCCAGTTTCAGTGCGCGATCGCACAACCCCATTCGCCGACTTGTGGCGATCGCCTAGCGTGACACCCACAGCGGCTAAACCAAGCCGAACTGCTGAACTTAGCATCGAGTGTTCACCTTTAGACGGAGCCCTAAGCTCACGTAGCGCGAACCTCAAACGAACAACGAAACGTTTGGAAATCCTGATGTAATAGCCGTGCAGCAACCCTACGTAATTTTTCGAGGATTGTGAATGAGTTCAGTAACATTACTCAGGCTGCACATCGCTCAAGTCAGCTCAAGCCACGTAGCCGAGAGCGTTCAATTACATAGGCTGAGAACGCACCTGATGAGTCAAACAATTCCTCTCGGAAAGCTCAAACTACCGGATTAACGGGAACTTTCGAGTGATTACTGTTTTTTACCTGAGAGGAATAGTCTCATACTGGCGATTGAAACGCAAGCAATCTTGCCCCTTTTTTCCGTAATTTTACAGAACCAACGCATCAGAAATACTTCAATGTTGGTTCCGTAAAGATGCTGAGGCGCTAATCCACAAATAATCGATGTCGGCGTATCGGGTGATTCGTTGATTGAGGTTTAACGTTTGCGGAGATAGGACAGAGTTGGAAAGGGTGTCTCTTCTTGGATCCACCCACTGGGTGAGGGCAATCATGGGGCGATCGCGCTACGTTAAAGGAGTACGAGAGCGATCGCCCCTGCTTTTAGATCACTCCTAATCTCAACGTGCTCTCACACCAATCGGCGTCTTTTATTCAGAATGTTCAATAATTACTGAACAGATCGAACCGACTGAGATGGGGTTAAGAAATGTTGAGTCTCGTGGGTAAACTTAATGGATCAGTTTGTAGATCAATCAACGGCTCGACGGATTGGCCCAGAAGCGGCAGCAAGCCGAAAACCGGCCTTTGAGGCAGTCAATTTTGCCGAAGAGATGGGCTTGATATTTGAGGCTGTGGGCGTGCCGCGCATGGCAGGGCGAATTTTTGGCTGGTTGCTGATCTGTGACCCGCCCCAGCAATCTAGCCCTGAGCTGTCCGAGGTGTTGCATGCGAGCAAAGGCTCGATCAGCACAATGACCCGCCAGCTCATTCAGATTGGCCTGGTGGAGCGCGTGGTGATTCCGGGCGATCGCCGCGACTACTTCCAGATCAAGCCCAACGCTTGGACTCAGCTTAGCCAGCAGCGAATGGCGCAGATTAAAGCATTTCGTCAACTGGCAGAGCGGGGCTTGCAGTTGCTCGAGGGCGCAGAGAGTGACCTGAAGCATCGGCTAGAAGACATGTACGACATGCACGCCTTTTGGGAGCGGGAGATGCCGCTGCTGAATCAGCGCTGGCAGCGGGAGCGAAGGACGGGCGATCGCCCCCTGGGGTAACACTTGAGGATTCGAGCTGAAGAGTTGGGTTTGGGCAAATAAGCCGCATGGGGTTACTGGGATATCCATGACCCATTGCAGGTCGCTTTACATATCTATCGCGGATTGACGAATAGACTTATGGCAACGCAATTGCAAAAATTAACCAAGCATGGAGGGTCTAGCCGCTGGCTGCTGGCTGCGTTAGCGGCTGGCCTGCTAGGGCTAGGAGCCTTTGGGCTATTTAACTGGCGGCAGCAGGCTGCCACCCCCGACATCAGCACGATGACAGTGCCCGTCGAGCAAACAGCGCTCACGCTTCGGATTGCCGCCAACGGCAGGGTGCAACCCACCCGCACGGTAAACTTGAGTCCCAAAAACTCTGGTATTTTGGCAGAGCTGATGGTGGAACAGGGCGATCGCGTTCAGCAGGGGCAGTTAATTGCCCGGATGGAAGCCGACGATACCAGCGCCCAGATCATTCAAGCGCGGGCACGAGTGGCGCAAGCCCAAGCCCAGTTGGCTGAGCGCCGGGCAGGCAACCTGCCAGAAGACATTGCTCAACGCCAGGCCGAAGTGGAACAAGCCCAGGCTCAAGTCGTTGAGGCCGAGTCCCGCGTGGCATTGGCCGATACCCGGTTGCAACGCAACCGCACGCTGCAATCTGAAGGGGCGATCTCCCTGGATGATCTGGATGCTGCTACTCGTGAAGCGGATAGCGCCCGCGCCAACCTGGAGGTTACCCGCGCCAACCTGCGAGCCACTGAGCAACGGCTGGGCTTGAGCCGCAGCGGCACCCGCGTTGAACAAATCGCCGCCGCCGAAGCGCAGGTGCAAGAAGCCCTAGGCAATTTGCAAGCGGTAGAGGTGCGGCAGCAAGATACAGAAATTCGCGCACCGTTTGATGGCATCATTACGCAGCGCTACGCCTCAGAAGGGTCGTTTGTCACCCCAACGACCTCGGCCTCAGACGCCAGTGCCGCTACGTCAACGGCGATTGTAGCGGTTGCAGAAGGGCTAGAAGTGTTAGCAGAGGTGCCTGAAGTGGATATTGGCCAGCTTCAGGTGGGGCAGCGGGTGGAAGTGCGAGCCGACGCATTACCCGATCAAGTGTTTGAAGGACAAGTGCGGCTGGTAGCTCCCGAAGCGGTAGTGCAGCAGAATGTCACGTCCTTCCAAGTGCGGGTAGATCTGCTGACGGGGCAGGAGCGCTTGCTCTCCGGGATGAATGTGGATGTCACGTTCTTGGGCGATCGCGTCGAAAATACGCTAGCGGTGCCCACAGTGGCGATTGTGACCCAGGAGGGACAGTCGGGCGTGCTAGTGCCTGATGACCGCAACCGCCCTGAGTTTCGTCCTGTGACGCTGGGGATTGGGGTAGGCAACCAAACTCAAGTCATAGAAGGATTGGAGCCGGGCGATCGCATTTTTGTTGACTTGCCCCCCCGCGATGCTCAACGGTGGATGAACCCCAACCAGCGAAATTAAACCAACAGGCGCCTAAATCACCCATTCAACATTAAGAGTGAACTGGTTTATTAGCCCGGTTGCCTTATCGGACATCAAACCCATCGACACCATCGACGTTAAGGAGAAAATTCATGGTTGACCTGGCTGAAAGTACAAAAATGGCGGTCAAAACCCTGACTGCCAACAAACTTCGGAGTGCTTTAACGATGCTGGGCATCATCATTGGAAATGCTTCGGTGATTGCCATGGTCGGCATCGGTCAAGGTGCCCAGCGCTATGCTGCCGGGCAGTTTGAGTCGTTAGGCCCTAATACGCTGTTCATCATTCCTGGCAACGATGGAGGCCGCCGGAGAGGGACGGAGATGCCGCGAACGCTGACCTATGAAGATGCTCAGGCGATCGCCTCTCAGGTGCCCAGCATCGCTGCTGTCGCACCCCAAATCCAATCCCAGCAGGCGACGGTATATGGCAATCGCAACACCAACGCCACAGTGTTGGGATCAACGCCTGACTTTTCGGTGGTGCGGAGCTTTCCGGTTGAGCAGGGGCGATTCATTGCGGATGAAGACGTGCAGCGGCGAACTCGGGTGGTCGCAATAGGGTCTGAGCTTGCCGATACTCTGTTTGGAGCTGCCAACCCCATCGGGCAGCAGATTCGCATTCGCAACATCAGCTTTGAAGTGATCGGCGTAATGGAGGCTAAAGGCGCATTTCTAGGTACCAGTCAAGACGATGTGGCGATCATTCCAATTACCACTATGGCAGCTCAAATTACCGGCAACGTCTCTCCCTATGGCACAGAGGTGACGTTTATCTCTGCCATGGCGCGAGATGACCAGTCCATTAATGCTGCCCAATTTCAGATTTCGAATCTCTTGCGGCTGCGCCACCGAATTGTAAGCGACGACGATTTTACGATTCAAACCCAGCGCGATGCGCTCACCATTGTGGGCAACGTCACTGGAGCCCTCACCATTATGCTGGCGGCGATCGCCGGAATCTCTCTCTTTGTAGGCGGCATCGGCATCATGAACATCATGCTCGTCTCTGTCCGCGAACGCACCCAAGAAATTGGCCTACGCAAAGCCATTGGCGCATCGCAGAGCGACATCCTATCTCAATTTATGATCGAGGCCGTGATCCTTGCGGTAATCGGCGGCGCAGTCGGAACCGGTATTGGTGTCGGGGGCGTATCCCTTGTGGGGGCCGTGACGCCGCTGCAAGCGGGGGTTTCTCCCGTTGCCATCGTTGTGGCGGTGGGCGTCTCCGGCAGCATCGGCCTATTTTTTGGCGTAGTTCCGGCACAACAAGCGGCCAAGCTAGATCCCATTGTGGCGTTGCGCAGCGCTTAGACGTCAGAAATCTCCTGAATGGCGCTCAAGGGGTTAGGGATTAGGCAGCTTCCTTGCATCGACCGCTATCGCGTCACTGCTTCCCGCTGCATGCCGTCCCACCGCCTAAGCCCCCTCTCTCCAACACTCAATCCTTAAAATTGCCACCATGCAAACCATTATTCGGCTCGAAGATGTCTCCAAAATTTACGGTGAGGGCAACACTGAGGTAAAGGCGCTATCCGCCGTAAACCTCACCATTCAGGCGGGGGAATATTGCGCCATTATGGGGCCATCGGGCTCGGGCAAATCGACCGCGATGAATATTATCGGCTGTCTTGATCGCCCTACATCGGGCCGTTATGACTTAGATGGCATTGATGTATCACGCTTAAGCGACGACGACTTAGCCCACATCCGCAATCGCAAGATTGGATTTGTATTTCAGCAGTTTCATCTGCTGCCCCAGCTCTCAGCATTAGAAAACGTGATGCTCCCCATGGTGTATGCTAGTGTGCCCCTTGAAGAGCGATCGCACCGTGCAGAAGATGCGCTGACGCGAGTGGGGTTAAGCAATCGGCTCAACAACAGGCCGAATCAGCTGTCTGGTGGGCAGCAGCAACGGGTGGCGATCGCCCGAGCGATTGTGAACCGTCCAGTGCTGTTATTGGCCGACGAACCAACCGGGGCACTCGATTCTAAAACCACTGAAGAAGTGATGGAAATTTTTGCTGAACTCAACGCCAGCGGAATGACCGTAGTGATGGTGACCCATGAAGCCGATGTCGCCAGCCAGAGCCGTCGCGTCGTGTGGTTCCGAGATGGGCAGGTGCTCCACGATCATCTTGACCCGGCTGATCTCAATCAACGGGCGATCGCAGCATCATAACGATCCATAAACAACCAATCTCCATCTCAGAATGAGAGCATTCGATGAACTGTACGTGTCGCGCACGCTACATGAAGGGTTTTAATATATCCCACCCTGAGATTACGCAAGGTATAGGGATATTAGACCTCATCACTACTGTTGGCCGATCAATGCCAGACTTTCTGAGGGCAGTGTTTGGGCATGCAGTTTGTGGAACTCCCGCTCTGTCACCAACTCATGCGTATTTTCTACCCGATCCAGAAATACGATGCCGTGCAAATGGTCAAACTCATGCTGAAAAATGCGTGCCGGAAATTCGTGCAATTCGTGCCGCTTGGCCTCGCCATCAAGCGTGGTATAGCCAATCTCAACATTGCGATAGCGGGGGACTAGGCCCCGAATGCCAGGAATGCTAAGGCAGCCTTCCCAATCCTTCTCAACCTCATCGGAATAACTGACGAGATAGGGATTGACCATCACAATGGGATCCATCTCTGGCGCGTGGGGATAGCGCGGATTGGGCCGCGATGCCACAACCAGTATGCGCAGCAGTACCCCCACTTGCGGTGCTGCAATGCCAACGCCGTTAGAGGCCGCCAGCGTGGTTAGCAAATGCTGGGCGATCGCCCGCACCCAGGGGTCTTGCACCCACCGCACGGGGGCCGCCGTTTGCCGCAAGATTGGATCGCCCAGTTCTACAATAGAAAGTTGATGGGTCATGGTATTTGTCAATCCCCTCATCTATTTAGAAATTAAGCCAGATGACTTGGAGGAAAACCTCTACCTTGCGGGTTGTTCTACTCCAAGCCATCCTTTTCACTCCAGGCCTAGCGATGTAATTAACCACGATTTTGGGTCGGCATCGGCTCAGGGCTCAAGGTAACGCTAAGTGGCTGTCCATTTCGGCGCAGTTCTACGACCAACTCACTGCCCACGCGGCTGCGTTCCACGATTTGTTGCACCTGCTCTGATGACAGCACCGCTTCCTCTCCGAGAGAAGTAAACACATCACCAGGCCGGATGCCCGCCTTGGCGGCAGGTGAGTTAGGCATCACTTCAATAATCAATACGCCTTGGTCATCTTGAACCGTGATGCCATTTCTGGAATTTTGGTTGATGTTGCGCCGCAACTCTGGGGTTAGGGTCGCCATCCGCACGCCTAGATAGGGATGCTCCACTCGGCCAGTGGCAATCAGCTCATCGGCAATGCGCTTTGCGGTGTTAATTGGGATGGCAAAGCCTAGCCCTTGGGCATTCGCGCGGATTGCTGTATTCACTCCAATCACTTCACCCCGCTCATTCAGCAAAGGTCCGCCGGAGTTACCCGGATTGATCGCCGCATCGGTTTGGATAAAGCTGGCGCGCTGATCGGGGATGCCCACCTGAGCGCTGCTTCGTCCTGTAGCGCTGATGATCCCTGCTGTAACGGTGTTGTCTAAGCCCAGAGGGTTTCCAATGGCGATCGCCCACTCTCCCGGCAGCAGGCTGTCAGAATCACCCAATGTCACAGAAGGCAGTGCATCGGCCTCAATCTTAATCACAGCTACGTCAGTAAATTGGTCTTCTCCCAAAACCCGCCCTTCAAAGGCGCGACCATCTCGCAGCGTCACCGTGACTAGATCAGCTCCATTGACGACATGGGCATTGGTCACAACCAATCCATCGGCATCAATGATGAACCCAGAGCCCACGCCCCGCTCAACCCGTGAGGAAGGCCCTGGAGCGGGCACATTATCGCCAAAGAAGCGGCGGAAGAAAGGGTCATTGAAAATTTCTGGTGTCTGTGATGAGACAGTGCGAGAAGCATTAATACGCACCACTGCTGGCCCCACATTCTGTGCGGCTTGGGCAATGAAGCTAGAGCTCCCAGACGCTGCTAGCGCTCCTATTGAGCCACTAGGTGCGGTTTGCCCAATTAGAGTTTGAGGCTGAGGTGACGAGATAGCACGGGCGTTGAGCAGGCGATCGCCCATAAAAAACGTACCAGCACCTGTCAAGAACAGCGACAGATAGATAGCAGTTTGTTTGAAAGCGTTGTTGTGACCAGTCATGGGAGGTTGTTAATACAAAGTGATCGTGATCTCAAAGTCGAAGATGTCAGGGATTGTGTTCCACCGATTTCATGTTGAGCGAGTTCAGTAGACCACTCTCTTATCCACAACTCCACAACCTGACAAAACAAACCGTGCTTCGTCGCTCAAACGTGGCTTTTACGGTATCTGCAAAATAGGTGGCGCAAGCGTGCTCAGCCTTTGCATCGACATATCGAGTTGTGAATCTTTTGAAAGAAACGAGCGATCGCCTCTACCCAAGCGTTGATGAGAACAGAGCTGTTGAAACGCCAAGCAGTTTCACATCTTGCCTCCTTAATGATAGCTAATTGAGTGGCTCACCGTTGCTCGTCCCATGGGCTACCTCAATTGCGTCTTCTGCAAGCCCTATCGGGATATGAGCGAAAGGTTGGCTCTCTGCTCTCCGTCATTTATTAATATCAGTATGTCAATTCGGGTTAAGAGGTTTGAGCTTATCCCACCCTCAGGTTTATGAAGCTCCCTACGGTTCAAAGCCCCCGCTGTCACAGCAATGTCACTTTGACATCATGGCACTGACAAACCAACTTGATAACGTAGTTGCACAGGTGAATGAATGCTGTAGAGGGACGATATTCTATATCGAAGCCGTATCGCGTAATTGCTGCGGGGTCTTCGACAGAGTATTGCCCCTTTTTTTATCAAACCTTAGGCACAGGGTGCGCTGTTTAGCACTAGTGAGGAAACTTCAGGCAATTGGGCGCAGGGTTCGCTCCCGCAAGATTGCCCCCTTGGCCTGTGCTAAACCCTGCCAGCCGAACTCTGCCAGTGGATCTTCGAACTGCTGAGCCCTATTTCTAAGATGGACTCGTGGCATTGCTAGCAGTCGAGCGTATCGCGCGTATTGCGCCCAGTGCTAGGATTTGTGCCGGTTGCCACCTCGCAAAGCTTGTCCTGTACGTCCAATCGCAGCAGCACATTCGTGAAATCTGCTCCGGTTATGGTGGCATCATCAAACCGAGCGTTTTGAGCAAATGCGCCTACCAGAACCGCGTTTGTTAGATTGGCATGCACTAGACGGGCGCTGTCTAGAGTCGCATTGGTGAGATTCGCGCCTTCTAGGTTTGCTTCTTCTAGATTGGCACCAAAAAAGCTTACGCCGATCAAGTCAGACTGACTAAAATTGCTTTGGCGAAGGTTCGCTTTGGTAAAACTATCAGCTGTCAATACTCGATTAGAAAAGTTCGAGTTGATCAAGCTTTCGCGATTGTAGTCCAGCGCAGCCGCAGAGGATGGAAGTGCTAGAATGCTCAGCCAAATGGCTGCAACTAGGGCGATCGCCCCTTTCCAGTAGTGTGGGGCCTGCATCTGTAGCCCGCCAACGGTTCTTAAAACCACAGGCCGCTGAACGGCTATGAGTTTGACGACCGTGAGCCAGCCTAGGATTGCGCCAGCCTTCATATCTGCGACCATACACCAGAGCGATGGATCCATGGCTGCTAATCCTCACTTTGCTATTTGCTAAACACGCGATACGCTGATCCTACCTGATGTGGAAGGCCTCGCTGCGGGCTTATAATTTTTCCACAATCAAGGCTTGCTTCTATGCCCCCCTCGCCCAGTGTTCCATCGGATCGCCCCCCATCTCGTGCAGCATTGTCACGGAAACAGGCAGCGGTGCTGGGGCAACTAGCAGAGCAGATCGTGGCACAGTGGCTCACCCAAGAGGGCATGACAATTTTGGCACAGCGATGGCATTGTCGCTGGGGTGAGCTAGATGTGGTGGCACTGCATCCACCGACATCAGCGAATGCTTCATCGTCGCTTATCTTTGTAGAAGTTAAGGCACGGGGCGATCGCAGTTGGGATCAGGCTGGTTTATTGGCAATGACGCCACAGAAACAGATGAAACTCTGGCGAGCTGCGTCTATGTTTCTGGCAGAGCATCCCGACTATGATGATCTGCCCTGTCGGTTTGATGTAGCACTGGTGCGAGGACAGCGCCTTTTTCAGCCGCAGCAAACCGATGCAGCTAAAGGTATAGACCTGATTCGGCTTAATCAACCCGTGGCGATCGCCTCCTATCGCCTCACGCTGCAACATTATTTAGTCGCTGCATTTGATCCAGCCTAGGCGCAATGCCAAACCATGCTGCCCGCCTCGCAGCCAGCACGGTTCTCTTCATACGCCTCATCAAACAGAGAAGATTCGGCGATAAACGCAGAAAGGGAAACCCTGTGTTGCGCAGGCTCCCCTTTTTGCAAAGCTTATAATTTTGTGGCTGCCACCACGAGGCTCAGTCCTCGTGCCGAAAGGGGTGGCTTCCGATGCCAAGCTGTTTCTTTGAGCGCTTCAGATTTTTCCACAGCATCTTGATCTCGCTGTAGGATTCTTCAGGCGTGAGTTTTCCGCCAGTTTCTAGCCCGCTGATCAAACTCACCCGGTTCGCAAACTCCTGCAAGTTAGCGTTGAACACCAAATTCTCTGGCTGCACTTCGCCGTAGTAGCGGCTACGCGGTGACACAAAGTCATTAAAATTCGCCATAAGCTTACCCCTCTCACTGTTTTATTAATCTTATCTTAACCTTAGCGAGCTTCTCCCGATTCTGCAAGTGTCATCCAAAAAAATCAAATAAAAATTTAGAATCCTTGCAGAATAGCAGGTGTGGAAGCTGCCTGACATCAGTCGTTTGGTGCAGGGGCCTATGCCTCCCTGGGAAGGTTAAAGCTTAGGTTAAGAGACAAAGGCGTTTAGGTGCTTATCTTAACCTGTGCCAAGATGGGGTACTCGAACGCTATTGTCAAAGCATCGCGTACTCAGCCATCTTGTCGGCCTAAACATGTCATGCTTTTGAGGCAAGGTGAGGAACTGCTGCGCCTTACGCTGACTTATCTCCACACAACTTTTGACGTTCTATGCCAGAAGGGCCTGAGATTCGACGCGCAGCCGATGCTATTGCAGCGGCGATCGCCCGCCAACCGCTCCAAGACATCTTTTTTGCCTTTGATCACCTCAAGCCCTATGCGGATGCGTTGCAGGGCAATCGCATCTACGCGGTTGAAACCTACGGCAAAGCTATGCTGATTCGCTTTGAAAATCAGCTTAATATCTACAGCCATAATCAGCTTTACGGCAAATGGTTTATCCGCAAAGCGCAGAGTTTTCCCGCGACCAATCGCCAGTTGCGGCTAGCTATCCACACAGCCCAGAAGTCTGCATTGCTCTACAGTGCGTCAGATATTGCAGTATTGCCTAATGAATCACTGCTGACCCACCCCTTTTTGAGCCGCTTAGGGCCCGATGTGCTGCACCCAGTGATCACAACGGATGAGGTGCTGGCGCGGTTGCAAGATCGACGGTTTGCTCGCCGTCAACTGGCGGTGCTGCTGTTAGATCAAGGCTTTTTGTGCGGGTTGGGCAACTATCTCCGTAGCGAGGTGCTGTTTGTGGCGGGGGTTCGTCCGACGCGTCGCCCTGTGGATTGTGAGGTGGCTCAGCTGGCGAAGCTGGCAGCGGGTGCGATCGCCCTTAGTCAGCAGTCTTACCAAACGGGTGGCCTCACCAATGATTTAACTCGGGTGGCGCAGCTCAAAGCCCAAGGCTGGCGGCGATCGCACTATCGTCACTATGTGTTTGGGCGTGGGGGGCAGCCGTGCTTTACCTGCGGCACCCCCATCGTGAAAGAGGTGGCGGGGGGGCGTCGCTGCTACTATTGCCCGACCTGTCAGCAGTAGGTCTTTGCAATAGATGTGCCTACAGCGAGTAGACAAGGACAACAACCTGTCGTTGCATAATAGAAGGCGGCTCATCTAGCTGCTCCCCATCCCCATTGCATCCCCCCATGAACTATTTAATTGCAGTCTTACCCGATCGCATCCAAGCAGAAGCCGCCTATACGGCCCTTGAAGCGGAGGGGTTGCCGATGGATAAGGTAAGCTTGCTCGGCAAAGGCTATAAAAGCGCCGACGAGTATGGCTTTATTGATCCCAAAACACCAGCCAAACGCATCGCAAAGCAGATGTCATTTTGGTTGCTGCCGTTTGGGTTTGCTGCAGGCTATGGCTTTAATGTCTCCACTCAAATCATGCTGGTGCCCGCCATCGGAGCGCTGGGTAATCACATACTGGGTGGCCTATTTGGGGCGATCGCCGCTGCAATGGGTAGCTTCTTCGTGGGGGGTGGCGTAGGCCTCTCCCTCGGCAGCGGCGACGCTCTGCCCTACCGCAACCGTCTTAAGGCCGGAAAGTACATCATCGTGGTAGAAGGTGCAGCCAACCTCACGAATCAGGCGACCAAAATTCTGAAGCAGTTTAACCCCGAAAACATTCAAGGCTACATCGCCCCGCAGGTTTGATGCTTAATTCTACTAGCGTTCTAGTAATGGCTGATCTGTCGTGGTTCCAAAAGCACAGTAGATCGGCCGCACTGCGTTTAGAAATTTGACCTGTTAGCCGCTCCCCAATCCTCAACTTCTGACCTTTAACCTTCAACTCTCACCATGTCCACCCTTCCCGATACCCTCGAAGAGGCCGTGACCCAAGCGCAGGCGTCTACTAAGGCGGCGATCGCCGATGGCTTAACGCGGCTCCAAGTAGAGCTCAAATTCCCTGAACTCAAAGTGCTACCCGTAGCGCAGCAATACCTGAACGGGTTTGAAGATAGGGGTACTCACATGCGGGTATTTTTCCCCGATGCGGGATCAGGGGCACTGGCGCGGCGCGATTGGGGCGACACACCCTATCCGCTGCGCGGTATTGGGGAACTGCAGGCCGTGATTCAGCCCAATGAAACGCTGTTTGTGTTTGTAGAGCCGTCGCCTGTTGAAGTGGAGCAGGTGGAAGCGTTGTGTGGGGAAGCGGGCGATCGCCCCTGTGTGTTCCTTAACCCTCGGCTAGAAGATGTAGCAACCATTGGCATTGGCTATGCCGGACGGCAACTGCGCGATCGCTTTTTGAACACTATCGAGTCGTGCTACTACATCCGTCCGTTAGAGGGGGCGTTGCTGTTTCGCGCTTATCCATTCCCGTGGCAAGTGTGGGTAGAGTCTGAAACTGGGTATACCCTAGTGGCTGAAGAAGCGGAAAAGCCCGTGGGGGACGTGTTGGATCGAATCCTGTTGCAGGCAAGTGGAGGAGACGCCGATGCGCCCACCACAGCCCCGCCTCGACGCAGCTTTCTAGCAGGCGTGCAAGACTTTTTGCGGGCTCTGAGCCAATAGGCTGACCCGTGATCTTACCCAGAACTGACGTGGTGTAATGTTAAATTGCGCTCATAACTTTAAGTCCTCTTGGCATAACCTTCACGCGGCAGACTGCGATCAGCCCTAGGTGGGTGGGCATAATGGAGTTATCGAGGTATGTTCTAACCGTCGAAACGTTTGGGATTATGATGGGTCGCCGCATTTTTATTGGAGATGTGCACGGGCACTATGATGGGTTAGTCGCGCTGTTAGAGGCGATCGCCCCCCAGTCGGACGATCAGATTTATTTTGTGGGCGACCTGATCGATCGTGGCCCCAAGAGTGCAGATGTCATCGACCTAGTGATGAGCCACGGCTATCACTGCGTGTTAGGGAATCACGAGCAAATGTTGCTCGAAGCGTTTCCGCACGGGCAGGTGGCGCAACAGCCTCTCAATGCCTGGCTTTATAGCGGCGGCCAGACCACAGTGGTGAGCTACGACAAAAGCGAAGATCTACTGTTTCAGCATTTAGACTGGCTGCGATCGCTCCCAACCCACCTCGATTTGGGAGACATCTGGCTCGTGCATGCGGGAATGAACCCTCACCTCACGGTGGCAGACCACACGTCCCAGGAGTTCTGCTGGATTCGGGATGAGTTCCACAGCAGCCCCTACGCCTATTTCCCGACTAAAACCATCATTACGGGGCACACTATTACCTTCACGCTGCCTAATGTGCCACCGGGGGCGATCGCCCGTGGCCGCGGCTGGCTCGATATTGATACGGGGGCTTATCATCCCCGGAGCGGCTGGCTTACTGCGCTTGACTACACCAATCAGCAGGTGTATCAAGTCAATGTCTATCATCAAAACGCGCAACGCACACTGCCGTTAGCGGAAGCCAGCATTGATGTAGATCCTAAAAAAGTCACCTCGCGACGGCGCCAGCTGCAAGAGATGGAGCGCTAACGCCTGCCGCAGTGAGGGAATAGCTTGCTACACTCAGATGCAGCTAGTATTGTTCGTCCTTCTCTCCCATGACCACACCGCGACGTATTCTCGACCTCATCCGCCACGGTCAACCCGGTGAAACTGTCACAGTACGCGGCTGGGTTCGCACTCGGCGTGACCAAAAAGAATTTAGCTTTGTGGAAGTCAACGACGGCTCGTCCATGGCGGGCCTGCAAGCGTTAGTCAGTCCTGACATGGCGGCCGACGCCATGCAGCGTGTGAGCACGGGTGCGTCGGTAGAGATTTCGGGAGAGTTAGTAGAATCTCCCGCCAAGGGGCAGCGGATTGAGCTGAAGGCCGTCACCCTTGAAGTGTTTGGCGAGGCTGACCCTGAAACCTATCCGCTCCAAAAGAAGCGCCATTCGTTCGAATTTTTGCGGACGATTGCTCATTTGCGATCGCGCACTAATACCCTAGGCGCAGTCTTCCGCGTGCGGAATGCTTGCGCCACAGCGGTTCATCATTTCTTTCAGGAGCGAGGGTTCCTCTGGGTGCATACGCCTCTAATTACGGCGAGCGATGCGGAAGGCGCAGGGGAGCTGTTCACGGTTACGAGTCTGGATCTCAATAATCCACCCCGAACAACGGAGGGTGCGATAGATTTTGGGCAAGACTTTTTTGGTAAACGTGCGTTTCTCACGGTTAGCGGACAGCTGGAAGCCGAAATTATGGCGCTGGCGTTTACCGATGTTTACACCTTTGGCCCCACCTTCCGGGCTGAAAACTCCAACACTTCCCGGCATTTAGCAGAATTTTGGATGATTGAGCCAGAAATGGCGTTCTGCGATCTGAACGGCAACATGACTCTAGCCGAGGACTTTCTAAAATATGTGTTTAGCTATGTGCTCAAGCATTGTCCAGAAGATATGGAGTTCTTTAACCAGCGGATCGACACGTCGGTAATGGAAACAGCCGACAATATCATCAACAACCAGTTTGAGCGCATCACCTATACCGAGGCGATCGCCCTGCTCGAAAAGGCTAGCAAGTCCTTCGAGTACCCCGTGTCGTGGGGGCTCGATCTGCAATCTGAGCACGAGCGCTATTTGGCCGAAGACCTATTTAAAAAACCTGTGATCGTAACGGACTATCCCAAAACCATCAAAGCGTTCTATATGCGGCAAAATGACGATGGAAAAACAGTGCGAGCGATGGACGTATTAGCTCCTCGCATTGGTGAAATTATCGGCGGCTCCCAGCGCGAAGAACGGCTTGACACCCTAGAGCAGCGCATCGACGAACTGCACATCCCAAAGGACACGCTATGGTGGTACCTAGAGCTGCGACGCTTTGGCACGGTGCCCCATGCTGGATTTGGGCTGGGGTTTGAGCGGTTGGTGCAGTTTATGACGGGGATGCAAAATATCCGAGACGTGATTCCCTTTCCTCGTACGCCCCAAAATGCAGAATTTTGAGCAGCGCTTGAATAAACAAGAGTTTCGATCCGCTATCTAACCCTGACAAACTAGGGGCTGTGGTCGCTCTGGGCTGTGATACCTGCGGGGACGCCACTGCGTTCTATTTCCGCAGCACTGAGTTTTTGGTGTAGAGAAACGCTATTTGCATTGGCGAAGGATCGCATGGCTTCCTAGAGCTTTGTGGACTGTTCGGGCGATCGCCACGCTAGCCGCACAAGCTGGCACAAATCAGCTCAAATTGGCACAAAAAAAGGCGCGTTGCCGCGCCTAAAGTAGAGAGATATCCGAAGAACGTTCAAACTGAAGCGATTACATCAAACCAATTTGAGAAAGAATACCTTGACCGGTCAGCAGCTCAGTAGCCAAACCGATAACAAAACCCATCATAGCCAGACGACCATTCCAGGTTTCAGCGAACTGAGTGAAACCAAACTTTGCTTCTTGACTTTCCATTTTGTGTAGACCTCGTGTTTAGGTTCTGTAATGTAATTTAACATAACTTTAAAGAAAGTGACAATACATCTATCGCAATTGATCCTTTTATCGATGCCACTTGATGACAGGGACTAATGAAGCGGCTGAAAAGGCCGAACAGGTCAGCGCCGAGCTGACGCAAACACTGCAGTATTTAATTGAAGCGCAACCCCAGCAGCGCATTCCGTTTTCAATGTTTATGGAGACGGCACTTTACAACTCGGCGCATGGATACTATGCGACGAACCAGGCCAACATTGGCGGACAGGGCGATTTCTATACGTCGCCCCATGTGGGGGCAGAGTTTGGGGAGGCGCTGGCCGAGCAGTTTGCTGAGATGTGGGCCAAGCTAGGCTATCCACAACCCTTTACGCTTGTAGAAATGGGCGCTGGACAGGGGTTGCTGGTGCGAGACGTGCTGCGCTATCTGCACCGCCATCATGACGCGTGCTTTGATGCGGTGGAGTACATTGTGGTCGAAGCGTCGTCAGCTTTGGTAGCTCACCAACAGCAACGCTTGGGTAAACTGGCGCAGTCGTTAGGGCGACTACACTGGCGCACTTGGCAAGATATTGAACCCAACTCTATTGTGGGCTGTTGCTTTTCGAACGAGCTGGTGGATGCGTTTCCGGTGCATCGAGTGGCGCTCATCAATGGGCAACTGCAGGAAATTTATGTAGCGCTGGCAGAAAAACTCGACGAGCCCTCTAGCGAATCTGGAGCGTTAGCCCCGGGAGACAGGATAGGAGCGATCGCCCCTGCTCACCCTTCAGAGTACCTAGATTTAGAGCCGCCCGATTTATCAGACCCATCCACGTGGTTTGCTCCACCTCCCGTGCTGCAATTAGTCCAGTCTTCAGATTTTCAAGAGGTTGTAGGGGAGCTATCCACCCCACAGCTGTTGGCCTATTTTCAACAGGTGGGAATTGAGCTGTATTCGGAGCAGTATGGCGAGGGCTATTGCACCGAGGTGAACTTGGCCGCGCAGGACTGGATGCAGACGGTGGCGCAACGGCTACGGCGGGGCTATGTATTGACGATTGACTACGGCTATCTGGCGCAGCGCTACTATCTGCCCAGTCGTCGGCAGGGCACGCTGCAATGCTATTACCAGCATCGGGTTCACAACAACCCCTACATCCACATCGGGCAGCAAGATATTACTGCGCATGTAGACTTCACGGCGCTTCAGCAATGGGGCCTCCAATCGGGGCTAGAATCTCTGAGCTTTACGCAGCAGGGATTGTTTCTAATGGCGCTAGGACTGGGCGATCGCATTGCGGCCATTGCTCAGATGCAGCCCGATGCGTCGCGTTCTATTTCAGATATTTTGGCGCGACGAGAGGCGCTCCACTCGTTGATCAATCCCACGGGTTTGGGTGGTTTTGGAGTCTTGCTGCAGGGAAAGGGGTTAGACGAGGGCGGGCGATCGCTTCGGGGCTTTCAGATGCCTTGATGGGTTAGTACTGCTCATTTCTGGCAACCCCACAGCACTGGCCCCGTTAGTCAGAATCTCCCTCGCTTTGGGGGTCGCAGGGCTGCAGCGTCGCGAAGTGCAGTATCAATTCATCCATAAGGGGACGCACCGTGCTGACCGGATAATCAAAATGGTTCACGATAATGCTGAAGGTCAGGGGGGCATGGTTAGGCGGGTCGAGATAGCCTGACAGCGATGCCACACCGCTGAGTGCACCGGTTTTGCCATAGAGCCGCCCAGCAGCAGCCGTGTCGCGAAAGCGATTGCGAAGCGAGCCCGTTTCAGCCGCGATCGCCAGCGATTGCCGAAACCTCTCGGCTTCGGGGTGGCGTGCCATCGCCTGTAGGGTTTCCACTAATGCCCGAGGTGTCACTAGATTTTTTCGCGCTATCCCCGATCCGTCTGCCAGGGCTATTCCTGTCGGGTCTACTCCCAACCGTTGCAGAATGTCAGACACAGCCGCCAATCCCGCCTCCAATGTGGTAGGGCGGATTCTGGGATTGTCGGTATCTGCCAGGGGCATTTGCACACCTAGCGTTTGCAATAGTGCTTCTGCATAGAGATTATTGCTATTGCCATTAATGTCAAACAGCAGCGCTGACAGCGGTGGCGAAAGCACGGCTGCAATCTCAGGAGCAGTGATGTCTGGCGGGCGAGCAGTAAAAGGAGCGATCGCTGTTTCATGGACCCGAATGTCGGCGGCTTCTAAAACCTGCCGAAACTCATTCAGAAATCGCTGAGTCGGATCGGGGGCTGCAAAGGCAGCATCAGCGGGAGATGCACCGTGATGCAATTGTCCGCTAATTCGCAGTATTCCAGTGCTGGGGTTGCGCTCAACGCGAATAAATTCTGGTTCGGTTGAGCTTACCGTACGAGAACTGTTCTCAATCTGCCAGCCGAGTGCATCTGTGGGGTGAGGCCAGACAATCCGCAGCGGCTCACCCAACGCGGCTGGAATCAGTTGCAAAGGCACGGTGTTGCCATTCAGGATCAGGCTATTAACCGGCGGGCCATAGCGCGCTTGCACGTCTTCCCAGTCCCAATTGGGCAGAATGGGATCGCCTTGAAAGTGGGACTCATAGGCTATGAGCTGCCTAATGGTGGTAATGCCTTGATCTTGAAGCTGTTGCGCCAGTTCTTGCAATTGGTCGGTCTCTAAGCTGGGATCGCCTCGCCCTAAGACATGCAGCGTACTCTCTTGCGGCAATGTCGTCCCATAAATGGACGTGCGTATCTGGTAGTCTGCACCTAGCTGATCGAGTGCGGCGGCAGTTGTAAGCAGCTTGACATTTGAGGCTGGGATCAAGAACTGCTCAGCATTCTGGGCATAGATCGTCTCGGCTCCGTCTGCTGTTTCGACCAGAATGCCCCAGTGCGATCGCTCTCTAGTGGGCTGTCGTTCTAGTGTGGCGTCTACCGCAGCAGCCAACTCCGCTGGACACACCGATGCCCAACTGCGCGGCGTCCACCCGCCAAGACCTAGCGCCATCGCCAGGCTCACGCCTAACCCTGCAACCCATCGCATCTGTTTACACCAGCAACTTATACCAGCAACTCTGCACGCAACACGGTCGTAGCCTGTCCCTTGAGCAAGACGCGATCGCCCTGCAAGCTGACCTTCAGCACGCCACCCCGGGGCGAGGCCTGATAGGCCACAAAGTCAGTTTTGTTTAGCCGATCGCGCCAGTAGGGAGCGAGGGTGCAGTGAGCTGACCCTGTAACCGGATCTTCATCAATGCCAGAGCCGGGCGCGAAGAACCGGGAGATAAACTCAAACTCTGACCCAGCATCAGCACGGCTAGTGACAATTACGCCGCGAACTGGCAGCGAACGCAGCTGTGCCATATCTGGCTGAAGCTGCCGCACGGTCGCCTCAGAGTCTACCTCAACCAGGTAATCAAAGCGACTTTTACCCACCCATAACGCCCCACTGCCTAGCGCTTCTAGCAACCCAGGTGGCGGGGCGGTCGCGGCGGCTGCGTTGGCCGGAAAGTCTAGTTCGATCCATTCCTCAGTCTGACGAGCCGTCAACAGGCCACTGCGAGTGTGAAACCGCGCGATCTGGTAAGAAAAGAGATATCCTTCCGTCCATAGGACATGGGCACTGGCTAAGGTGGCATGGCCGCACAAATCAACTTCGACCATTGGCGTAAACCAACGCAGAGAAAACCCGTCCTCCTGCTGCAGTAGAAACGCCGTTTCCGACAGGTTCATTTCTTGGGCAATCGCCTGCATCCACTCTGCGCTCTTTGCTTCGGGCAGCACGCACACTGCCGCTGGGTTCCCTGCAAACGGCCGATTCGTAAACGCATCTACTTGGAGAATTAATAGGCTCATACTCTACCTAGCCCAAAACGCAAATGAACGTCATAGATCTCTGGCATCACGTTCAAGAAATGGGATCAGCCAATTCAAAAACCTGAAGTTGTGGCCTCAGGATAGGGCTTAGGTTACAGGAAGGCATCCCCTATCTTGGTCATCCATTCAGGTGATTGTGCTGCTTAATTGTGCTGATTAAAGGTCTGGCGCGTTTGAAGAAAGGAGAGCTTGGATTTTCAAGTGTGAGTTGTGGCATTGTGCTAACAAGCTAAAGAATTGCAGAGCGATCGCCACTCTTCAAATTCTAAATTGCCCGCTTCATACAGATCACGCAAAAAAATTGAAATCTGCCGACAGGCGATGTGACGATCGATCATGGCTTTACTAACGCTGATGGCGTAGAGATCGCTGCTGTAGGTTTGATGGGTGTTAAGACACAGGCGCGATGGCGAGTAGCAAATGCCGCGATGACCAGTTTCTTCCTGTTCCGTCTCGATGATCCAGCCCCGATAAAATTCTTTATGGCATTGCTCATTCATGGCGCGGTACTCAGTGTGCAGGTTGTTTCTATAGTTCAACTGTAAAGAGCCCTAGGGTGAAAAGCGTTCGCCACATGGCGTAAATCGAATCCGCCAAGGCGGCATGTTTGATACACTACTTCACAATTATTTTGGGCTTAGTTTTGTAAGCTAAAAGCAGAGACTACAAGCAATACTTATGACTTCTATAACGTTTACTAGTATTGATTGGCGGCGTTGGCAAATCCTTGTTATCACTACGCTGGCATTTTGGGTGAGTGTGAGCCTGTTGGTGGATTTGGTTTTGATGCCGAGCATGTATGCCACAGGCATGATGATAGAACCTGGGTTTGCATCGGCTGGTTACTCTATTTTCTGGATCTTCAATCGGATGGAGATGCTGTGTGGGGCGATCGCCCTGACTGGCATTCTGCTGTTGGCGCTTCAGCAATGGGCAGCCGACACCCGGTGGACGTCTATCTCGATTGCGGTCATCCTGATGGCAATCCCCCTGATCTATACCTATGCGCTTACCCCATCAATGAGCGCTCTGGGAATGCCACTGGACTTGTTCACGTTCACAACCGAGACGCCTGCTCCGATGACACTTTTGCACGGCGGCTATTTAGGGTTAGAATTCCTGAAAGTAGGACTGGCTGGCTGGTTGTTGCGTGATTTGTTTACCCAGCTCGTTAAGGGTTAGGCAGAAAAATTCAAGCGCAACTCAACGCATCAGAGTGTCTTCGATTTATCTTCAAGCACTCGGCTTACATCAATATACAAAAGGGAGTCTGCTGTGATTCAGCAGACTCCCTTTTGTATATCGGTTTTTTTGACATCCTACGTTCGGAATAAGCTTAAACCCTCCTTAATCCGAACTGCGATTATGGCAAGGTCATAACCTCAGGCCGCCTATAACAACTGTTGAGTTGATCAGGAAAACTAGTTGTGTGAAGCCTTTATACAGCAAGGGTTTTGCAAAACTAAGTTTCAAGCTAACGCCTCAAGCACCACAGATATTAAAACTACGCTCAGCACCTTGCACGATACGATGCCCCAAATTGGCCTCAAAACAGATAATTCAACGTTGCGATGAATTCTGTATCCGTATCATTAACACCACTTTCAAAAATGACATTGAGTTGCAAGTCCACTACAAAATTGTCTAATACGTTGAGGTCAACCCCTCCTGTAACCATCGGGTCAAGATTGCTCAGCCCATCTGCATTGTAAGCAACGCCTGCGCCAAGATACGGGTAGATGCCCTCGTCAAGTGTGCCTTCAAGGGTCAAGGGCAGTCGTAGCTCTACATCATCAGCAAATAGTACGGCTGGACGCACCGATAGGCTTGTGTTGTCTAAATCGGTTAGCCTGAGCTTAGAGTCAATCACAAATGCAGTACTGTCATTCAAACCTGTACGCACCCCTGCTCCAACGTAGTATCCAGGTGGATCTGCTAAAACCGCATTGGCTATGCCAGTGACCATCGCCAATGCTACAGCACTTGCCTTCACGAGAGTTTGCATAATGCCTTATCCAACGCAATGGATTTATCATTTTGCATCACCCAATAGAAGCGCAAGGCTTTTTTCTTTTCTTCACTGAATAACCGCTATTGCTCCTATTTTGGCTGCGAAAAGATACCAAAACTTCATAAAGTGGACTTTGTGTCTCCGTAGTTTTTAGGGCTTGCACAGTCAAGACAGTGTGAAAATCAAAAAAATGAGCAGCAGCACTGCAGGGTATCAGGGTGCTACTGCTCTAGATTTAGATTGTTTAGGTGATGAACCAGAGCGATCGCTCTAGCTCGATATGGGCAGAGGGAGACTCGAACTCCCATGACCAAAGGCCGCCACATTTTGAGTGTGGTGCGTCTACCAATTCCGCCATCCGCCCGCAGATTCAGCTTTATTATTATAAGGGATTGAGCGGGATTCGAGTAAAGATTGATAATCTTGGCTGCTCGCCCACCGTTCAACCTCGCGCGCCCGCAAAACAGGTACGGGATGACTCAACTGTGCAGTTTGGGCCTGCCGCAGCAGCTGTCCCATTTCACTCATGCTCAAGTCATTGTAGTCTCGTGCTTGTTGCAAAAATGCCTCAAGGTTGAGTCGAGACGCAATCTGAGGAGAGCCACCCGTCAATTTCATCAACACAGACGCCACCACATCGGAGTCTTGAGCCACCAATAGCGCAGCACGATCGCACGTAAACTCGGCACAGCGCACCCACTCCATCAACCGCTCCTGCAAGGTTTGCGCTAGCACAGTTCCAACCATGGTGGTACTGGCCGCCAACAGCAGCAGGTTCGCTAGTGTCATATACACACTGTGCTCACACTTAAGGTGTCCCAACTCATGAGCAATCACGGCCTGAATTTCGGCAGGGGTGAGCAAGTCAATCAATGACGTGTGAAGCACGATAAACGGCGTTTTGCCCCGCATCGCAAATGTGTAGGCATTGGGAGCAGGATTTTGCCGGATGTAGAGTTGAGGCGGCTCTAGATCTAAAATCTGGCTGGCTTCGAGCAGCAGTTGGTGTAGCTCTGGCAATTGGCGATCGCTCACCAAAATCCCAGAGGCTAAGTTTTCGAGTTGAAAGAATTGTTCGGCAAAGGAACCTAGCAAACCCCGAATGATTAGGTCAAGCCCAGGAATTTGCTGTAGCGTTTGGGTTGCCTGAAGATCGAGGGGATGGCGGAAGTGATGTGCCTTAAGACCAATCAAAGTAAGCTTTTCTAGAGCATTCATGAAATGTATCGCGGGAGAACTGAACTATATTCTAGCGATTAATCTGAATGGGTTCCCTTCCTCAAGGTACGCTCTTCATTTGCTGGGAAAGGTGAGCAGACCCATGGTTGCACAGGCACTTGCCTCTAAAATATTAGAACTCAGAGGGTTTAGCCCCCCAAACCCTCTGAGCGGAGACACATGGACTCCAGTGATAAATGATAGTTCCTGACGCCAGAAGGTTCCCGGGGAAATCTACGGATTTAGCGAAATATTCTCTAATTTCTATCCTTTGATATAGCTATTCGATAGATTTGAGCAACAATTCAGAGCTCTTGCACCACTGATTTGATTCAAATGAAGCGATGTGTAGAGTGGTTGTTCGGTTTCCTGAAAACGCTGAGCTAGGCTATATCTTCCCGCACAGAATCAAGCTAAAAACAATTGCAAACGCGGTTTGAAGGGGACATCTGGGGGGATGGGCGTGAACCCCGCTCCGCAAAACCGAGATAGCGACAGTCAAGTCCTTTGCCATACTCCCACAGCGATGCCTGAAATTGAGCAACACCTAAAATGCGCGCCCGAAAGAGACCCCTACCGGGTAGGCCGACGGCGCTGCAAAAATTCAGGAATATCTAGGTCAGGTTTGCCACCCCGGGGCTCGCTGGTAGGCGGCATCGCTCCTCCAGTGGGTGGGCCCGCGACGGCTCGCTTCAAAGGCGACACTCGAGCTGCCGCTGATGACCCTGGAGCATCCCCAGAAAAGCCTGTGGCGATGACCGTGATTCGAACTTCACCTTGCATGCGATCATCAATCACAGCACCAAAGATGATGTTGGCGTTTGGATCAACGGCTTCATAGATAATTTCTGCGGCAGCGTTGACCTCGTGCAGCGTTAGGTCTTGACCGCCTGTAATGTTGAAGACTACGCCCCGAGCGCCATCAATAGAGGATTCTAGCAAGGGTGAGGAAATAGCTGTGATAGCGGCCTCGCGAGCGCGAGACTTGCCTGAACCAATGCCAATGCCCATGAGCGCTGAGCCTGCATCAGCCATAACCGCACGCACATCTGCAAAGTCTACGTTGACTAGCCCTGGAATTGTAATAATGTCGGAAATGCCCTGCACACCCTGCCGTAAGATATCGTCAGCAACTTGAAAGGCTTCTTGAACGGGGGTTTGCTCTGAGATAACTGAGAGTAGCTTGTCGTTGGGAATCACGATTAATGTATCGACCCGGCTTTGTAAGGCGGCGATGCCTTCTTCAGCTTGGGTTGTGCGACGCTTCCCCTCAAATGTAAAGGGGCGAGTCACTACACCCACGGTCAGCGCCCCTACTTCTTTTGCGACTTCGGCAACGATGGGCGCAGCACCGGTGCCAGTGCCACCACCCATGCCTGCAGTGATAAAGACTAAATCAGAATTTTCTAGTGCCGCTGCAATCTCATCTCGCGATTCTTCGGCTGCTTTTTGCCCAATGGCAGGATTGCCGCCTGCCCCCAACCCGCGCGTCAGCTTTTGACCTACTTGCAAACTGTTTTGAGCGTCGGAATAGGTCAGCGCTTGAGCGTCAGTGTTGATAGTCCAAAACTCTACGCCGGCAACTCCGCTAGTAACCATGCGATTTACAGCGTTGCAGCCGCCGCCGCCAACGCCGATGACCTTGATTCGAGCAAAGCTACCTGGCACGATTTCACCACCTCTGAATTCTTCTATTGGCTTGTTATGGTTATTGGTATCGCCAACTTCACCCAAGTGTAGCCCAGAGTTGGTAAAAGAATTTGCAGTATTCATTGAACCTGAGATGTATTGATAATGTGTGGTTAGAGCAAGTGGGAGAAGGCGCTAAGTCGTCTTCTGTTTAAGCCATTGGCTATCTGATGATGGAGCGTGATCTGCTTGACGTGGAATGGGCATCTTAGAACATTTCAGCTTGATCAACCTATGAGGTTGAGTTCAACAGCGTGTTGAATAGCCTGCCTAAGGTATCTCTAGGGTCGTAGAATAATGCTTGTCACGGATTCAATCGTTTGCCAGAATGTGGATTGGGCGCGATCGCTCCACTCAATTGTGGCAACAGATGGCTTCATCGCTATCTGTTTTTCAGCATACTTAATGATTAAGCACACTAAGGCAGCCTTTAAGTTCTATTCATATTAGGGTATGTCGTCTGAAAAACCAATCAATTTTCTGAAATGTCTGCATAGATAGCAGCTAGGTAGCATTTCAGCCGCTAGATATAGCGTTTGCACGCGCTTGTCAGACTGCCTAGTTTGAATGCTAGACCACAATCGCTCGATTGACGCGATGTAATTCAAGTCCACCTGTGAGTTTGGCACAAACTCAATCTTTTTAGCCTGAACCTAAGAGGATGTTTTAAAAGGGTCAGATTGAGGATCAAAAGCCACCTGTACGGATCACATTGTTCCTTGA
>JBGTOF010000173.1:0-3457 GCA_041742695.1 Elainellales cyanobacterium
CTAGCATGTACCACCCCATTGGATAACCGCAGATTGAGCCGACTCAACCTTCATCTATGATGCAAGATCAATCCGATTTCGCCCGGTTTTTTTAGACAGTCTTGCAACGTGAGTTTGATGATTCCCATAACGTGCATTGAGCGATCAAGTCTTGGGGGCAGCATCGACGCTGACCAGCGGCTCTTACGCAATACTGTAAAGATAACGACACATATTCATAAAAGGATGATGCGATGGAGCTTCGAGGACTAGAGACCCCCCGCCAGGAGTGGACAGGTGACTGCTTAGCCGTGGGGTTATTTGAAGATGCGGTAGAGGTTACAGGCGACCTAGCCACGCTCGATACCCAACTGGCGGGCACCCTGCAAGAATTAATCAGCGAGTTTGAATTTCAAGGGAAGGTCGGCAGCTCTGCCGTGGCGCGGGTAGGCGGCAGCAACCCCATTCGTAAGATTGCGCTGATTGGCCTGGGCAAGGCCGATGTGCTGACGCTAGACGGGCTGCGCCGTGCAGCGGCTGCCGCTGTCCGCATTGCCAAGCGCGAAAAGTGTAAAACCTTGGGACTCAACCTGCCCCTGTGGCAAACCGATGCCGCTCAGTCTGCCCAGGCGATCGCCGAAGGCGTTGAGCTCACCATTCACCACGACAGTCGCTTCAAATCGGGGGAAGACGACAAGAAAGAGGCGGTGCTCACTCAGGTTGATCTGCTGGGATTTGCAGACCAGGCAGACGCCGTGACCCGCGCTCGTCAGATTGCGCTGGGTGTCGTTCTGGCACGGGAACTGGTGTCTGCCCCTGCCAATGTCGTTGACCCAGTAACGCTTGCTGAAGCAGCGGAGGCGATCGCCCGCGAAGGGGGCCTAGAGATCAACATCCTAGAGCGAGAGGAGTGCGAGAAGTTAGGGATGGGGTCGTTTTTGGGAGTAGCCCAAGCCTCTGACCTGCCGCCTAAATTCATCCACATGATCTATCGCCCCCAAGGCACCCCCCGCAAAAAGCTGGCCATTGTGGGCAAGGGCTTGACCTTTGACAGCGGTGGGCTGAACCTGAAAGTCGGCGCTAGCAGCATTGAAATGATGAAAACTGACATGGGGGGAGCCGCCGCTACCTTTGGGGCGGCCAAGGCGATCAGCCTGCTGAAGCCGGATGTCGAAGTACACTTCATCAGCGCGGTGACAGAGAATATGATCAGCGGCCATGCCATGCGCCCTGGCGATATTCTGACCGCGTCTAATGGCAAAACCATCGAAATCAACAACACCGATGCCGAAGGTCGCCTTACCTTGGCCGATGCGTTGGTCTATGCCGAAAAGCTTGACGTGGATGCCATCGTCGATCTCGCTACCCTTACGGGTGCTTGCATTGTTGCCCTGGGTGATGAGATTGCCGGTCTGTGGAGCACTGACGACGCTCTGGCGCAGCAGTTTCTCGATGCGGCAACGCGCTCGGGTGAGCAGTTTTGGCGGATGCCGCTCGAAGAGAAATACTTTGATGGACTAAAGTCGGTTGTGGCTGATATGAAGAACACCGGCCCTCGCGCTGGCGGCGCGATCACGGCCACGCTCTTTTTGAAGCAGTTCGTCAAAGCCACACCTTGGATTCATCTCGATGTGGCGGGCCCCGTGTGGAGCGATAAGGAGAGCGGGTACACCAACGCAGGCGGCACGGGATTCGCAGTGCGATCGCTCGTCAACTGGGTCGTGAGTTAGGGCTGCAGGGGTTGGGGGGTTGAGGTTCTGTCACCACTTCGTCCCGGTTCCTCACCGTCCCTCAACCCCAGGTTTAAGCCTTGATTTCGGGCGATCGCCTCGAAATGTAACAGATTGCAACATATAATTTAAGATAAGTAGTCCCCACGCATCGTCGGGATCTTGGCAGACAGAGGCAGAAAGCATTTGTAATCAGAGGCAGAAGCATTCATGCGAGTTGCGATCGCGGGTGGTGGTTTGGCAGGGCTAGCCTGCGCCAAATATCTAGCCGATGCAGGGCACACGCCCATCGTGCTAGAAAGTCGAGACGTGCTGGGTGGCCTCGTCGCTGCCTGGAAGGATGACGACGGCGACTGGTATGAAACCGGGCTGCATGTGTTTTTTGGGGCCTATCCCAACATGCTGCAGCTGATGGATGAATTGGGAATTGGCGATCGCCTGCAGTGGAAAGAGCACACGCTGATCTTTAACCAGCCCGAAAAGCCCGGCGTTCTCTCTCGGTTTGACGTGCCCGATATCCCGGCTCCGTTCAACGTCATCATGTCGATCATCCGCAACAACGACATGTTGACCTGGGAGCAAAAGCTGCGCTTTGCGATCGGGCTGATGCCCGCCATTGTGCGCGGCCAGAACTACGTAGAGGCGATGGATCGCTATTCATTGCTGGAGTGGTTAGAGCGGCAGGGTGTGGATAAGCGTGTCAACAGCGATATCTTTGTCGCGGCCTCAAAGGCGCTCACCTTTATTAACCCAGAGGATGTGTCGGCCACCGTTCCGCTCACGGCCCTTAACCGCTTTCTTCAAGAGCGCTATGGCTCAAAAGTTGCGTTTTTGGATGGGTCGCCTCCGGAACGTCTGTGCCAGCCGATGGTAGACCATGTGGCCGAGCGGGGCGGCGAGGTGCTGCTCAAAAAGCCGCTAAAGCAAATTCTGCTAAACGATGACGGCACAGTCCAGGGATTTTTGATTCGGGGTCTAGATGGGATGCCCGATGAGGTGATCACCGCCGATGCCTATGTGTCGGCGATGCCGGTCGATGTGATGAAGGTGCTCATGCCGCAGCCGTGGCAAGCGCTCGAGTTTTTCCAAAAAATTCAGCCTCTAGAAGGGGTGCCCGTCATCAACTTGCATCTGTGGTTTGACCGCAAATTAACTGATGTGGATCAGCTGCTGTTTTCGCGATCGCCCCTGCTTAGCGTCTACGCCGACATGAGCAACACCTGCAAAGAGTATGCCAACTCCGACCGCTCTATGCTCGAGCTGGTACTGGCGCCCGCCAAAGATTGGATCGATAAGTCAGACGATGAAATTCTGGCCGCGACCCTCGCAGAACTGCACAAGCTGATACCTCATCACTTTGTGGATGAAAATCCGGCTAAGCTGCTTAAATTTAAAGTGGTGAAGACACCGCGCTCGGTTTATACTGCGTCTCCTGGCAGTCAAGCCTGCCGCCCCGACCAAACCACTCCCATTGCCAACTTCTTTATGGCAGGCAGCTACACCATGCAGCGCTATCTCGGCAGTATGGAAGGTGCGGTGCTTTCTGGTAAGCTGGCAGCGCAGGCCGTTTGCCGTCAGCACTCTGCGTCTGAGGTGTCGCCCGTAGGCAAGCCTGACCCAGTTCAGGTGCCATCCTAAGCGGTCATAGATCAGTCCTGCGATTCGTTTGGTTTATAGATTATTGGTTTTAGGAGAGTGTAGAGTCCTACATTCTCCTAAAATCAAACTAAATCCAACCGGAAACCCAA
>JBGTOF010000199.1:0-17786 GCA_041742695.1 Elainellales cyanobacterium
CCCATCATGGCCGCATTCACCCCCAGCGTTGTGAGACCCCCATGGGCAAACATCACCGCCTGAAAAAATAGCCCAATTACGATCGCTGGAAACGCATAGTAGCCCAGCACCGCCCCCAGCAGCCCATTCAACACAAAGTGAACGCTGGTGGGCGGCACCGGCACATGAATAGACGACGCGACAAAAAAGGCAGCAGTCAGCAGCGACGCCTTGGGAATATCGACAGTGGGATTGGGCAGACGGTTGATTTGTCGCAATGAATACCACGTGAATAACCCGGTGAGCCCATAGCCACTCAGCGCCACCGGAACTGGAATTAACCCATCTGGAATATGCATTGCTTACTGCCGTTGTCTCGATATCGGTCTAAGGGATTCAGAATAATGGGTGGCATGGGCTCAGCCCATGCCACCCATTATTCTGACCTATTTAGGCTTAATTCAACTGAAACAACCCTCTGCCTAAGGTTGTGCCCACGGTTGTCTTACTGTTTATTGCGCAAGAAGAAAAGTGCCGTGCCCACAAACCCCCACACGACCGAGGTCAACATCAGCCCCCGCTGAAGCGGTGTGGGCTCAGCAGACGATCGAGCGGCCACAGGGGCGTCCGTGGGTGCAGGTTCATCGCCTGCGGCAATAGACTCGGTTTCAGAAGCCGATTCAGTTTGGTCTCCATCAGCGGCGGATTCAGGATTCGCGGCGGCGCTAGAGTCGGAAGCGGTGTTGGCACTGCTGGCAACGTCAGGAACTTCGATGCTGACGAACTGGCCGTGACCCGCCTGCCGCACTTGCACATCCCAAAAGCCAGGCTGATTTGGATCGGGCGCAAAGATAAAGTTGCCCTCGTCATCGGTGGTGCCGGTCAACCAGGGCGTTTGGGGATCGTCTGGAGAAAAGACGGCCACCTGCGCTTGGGCCATTGGGTCGCCTGTGTCGTATTGGGCGGTGATGGCGATCGCCCGAGTCATTTCATAGTCCATGACTGCACCATGGGCCACAGCGCGGCCGTGGTGCAGCAGCACGCCCATCAGAGCCATCAGCCCAATCCAATTGAGGGAGTTGAGGGACAATCGTTTCATGACAGCATCTGCTCCGCACAGTGGCCTTCACCAACATGCCCTAAGCTCGGCAAGATCCCTTCCAGCGTGGCATAGTCTTCCTCTGACAGTTGCTCTTGCAGCAGGGTTGAATCCGCATCGAGCTGCCCATCTTGGGCGATCGCCGCCAAGGGGTCAAACCCCAACGCTCCCGTATTGATAGAGTCGTCAGGGGCCGCCTCGCCATCCCCAAACAAATGGTCAAAGTGAAACGTGGCTTCAATCCCAGCCGTGTCGCCCGCTTGCAGGATGCCCTTGCGCTCATCGCCTACAAATTCACCGCACACAAACTCCAACTCTTGCGCAAGCCTCAGGTTGAATTCAACCGTTTGCCCATCCTTAGACGCCCGCCCAATCATCACGATGGGATAGCCACTCACCTCTCCCGTTCCGGCAGACGACATCTTCCACGACAGCGCATTGTATTGCCCTGCAGGCGCATCAACCTCAGCGATCAAAATCGTATCGGCATCGGCTCCGCCCTCAGCGAGATCAATCGTTTGCACGTTAGAAACGGTGACTTGCTCTTCGACTTGGGGTTCGGGATCTTGTTCTGCGTTAAACGGAGGATTGGTCTGAAACGCAGAGATTTCATCTAGCGTCACATAAACATGGTCAAATTCCACATCCCAACCATCTTTGGTGACAAACCCTTCGCGCACAAAGTCTTCACCATTCGCGCGCACTTGCAAGGTGCCAGTTTCGCCGTTGGTTTCTGCTTCAGAGGTCGCTGTATCTATAGCTGGGGCATCAGCTTGGGGTGTGGTGCTGTTGCCGCAGCCCTGCAGTAGAACTGCACCCATCAGGGGCATCGTTACTGCCCATATCCATTGCGTCATAAAAATGTCTCAGCTTAATACAGTTCGCGCTTAGGACGAGTCCTATAGCGCTGGGCTTTGTCTGACTTAGTTAACCGCGCTCACCCCTAAAGTTCAATGCCCGGGAGGGGGATAAATGCTGATTTAGAGCGGTTTTTAGGCGATTTTGGCAGTGCGATGCCGCCTTCTTTTGGTTGCAGCTTATTCCCCCGGCGTCTGTCGGTCCGAGGGCGATCGCTCTATGCTAAAGATGGCCAGCACAGTGGGGGATAGAGAGCATGATGCCTGATGCGGTGATCGCCCCAGAATTTTGGATCGGGGTAGCAGAATTCAACCAGAGAGAGTATTACGCCTGCCACGATACCTTAGAAGCCATTTGGATGGAGGCCACAGAACCGAACCGCAGTTTTTACCAAGGTTTGTTGCAGATATCGGTCGCCATTTACCATCTCAGCAACCACAACTGGCGCGGTGCGGTGATCTTGCTGGGGGAAGGGACAAATCGGCTGCGCCGCTACCAGCCTGAGTATGGTGGCGTAGATGTAGACAACCTGCTCGCCCAAGGCGTGGAGCTGATGCAGCTCTTGCATGCCCGTGGCGCAGAGCAAGCGGGGCAAGTGTGGGAACAACTCTCGGCTCGGCAAGAGGCAGAAGGGAGCACAGATACCGCACTGGGCAATCTAGAGTCGGGTGGCGTGCAACTGCCGCAGGTGCGGCTAGTCAGGAGTGGGTAATTTACAAAGGCCTAGGCTGGCAGGAACTTGACTCACCCGATCATCGTCAGAATCTCTGAGGGTTGACCCCATGGCCAGGTGTAAGATAGGCAGATGAATTTGACATGTGTCTACACGGGGTCGATTGCGGTCAGAGTCGCTGGGCTGTTGCGGTCGCGGATCAGTCAGGATTGGGGATTGTATCTGAGCGGATGCCCGCGTCACGATTATTATTTTGCTGTGATTTAACCTATGACGCTTTCGTTGCCTTGTAATAAGTTTGGATGGGATAGCCTGCGACGGCTACCAGGGCGTAAAACGCTAGGGCTGGCGATCGCCCTGTGCCTGGTTCAGGGGGCGATCGCACCAGTAGTGCTGTTTCGACCTGCTACGGCTCAAACGGCCGCCAGCCGTCAGCCCCTCCGTCTTGAGGCCGATATTCAAGAAGCCAATGCCGTCACGGGCGTCATCACAGCGCGGGGCAATGTTCGCATTGACTACCCTGCGCGGCGCATTCAGGCCACTGCCGTGCAGGCGCAATACTTCAGCCGTGAGCAGCGAATTGTGCTGAGTGGCGATGTATACGTCCTACAAGACGGCAATAGTCTTAGGGGTGAGGTGATTACCTACCTGGTAGAAGAAGGGCGCTTTATCGCCGTGCCCGATCGCGGTTCTCGAGTTGAATCCATTTACCTCGTCCCCGATCCAAACCCCTCAATGACAAACGCCAACGGCAACACCCAGTCCCGCCCAGCACCGGGGCCTGTCAACCCCAGCTTGCCGTCGTTTTAGCCACCATGCGTTTGGTCTGTAGCGTTGAGGTGCGTCGTTGAAGATCCTGCTGGAAAATGTGCATAAATCCTACGGCAAGCGCACGATTGTGAGCCGGGTCTCACTGTCTGTGGCGACGGGTGAGATTGTGGGCTTGCTCGGGCCCAATGGCGCAGGCAAAACCACCACCTTTTATATGGCCACGGGGATTGAAAAACCCAATCAGGGCCGCGTTTGGCTGGATGACCGCGAGATTACTGACCTGCCGATTCAACATCGGGCCCGGCTGGGCATTGCATACCTGGCGCAAGAGCCCAGCGTATTCCGCAACCTGACGGTGCATGACAATATTTTGTTAGTGTTGCAGCAAACGCACGTGCCACACGATGAACATGAGGATCGGGTGCATGCCCTGCTGAAAGACTTTCGCCTAGAAAAGGTAGCCCATACTCTGGGAATTCAAGTGTCGGGCGGGGAACGTCGCCGTACTGAGATTGCACGAGCGCTGGCCGCAGGGCCGGAGGGGCCGAAGTTTTTGCTGCTGGATGAACCGTTTGCGGGCATCGACCCGATCGCGGTAGCCGAAATTCAGACCATCATTGCCCGACTGCGCGATCGCCAAATGGGTATCTTAATCACAGACCACAATGTGCGTGAAACCTTAGCTATTACCGATCGCTCTTACATCCTTCGAGATGGACAGATTCTGGCCGCGGGCAGTACCGAAGAGCTCTATGCAAATCCGCTAGTGCGGGAATATTATCTGGGCGACAGCTTTCAGCTCTAAACCTAGTGATCCAACCCTGCGGCTGTCACTGCGTGATGAGAATGGCCTCGGGGCTTTTGCTACGCTTAGGGATGCAACTCCATGTCTGGGACGATGCATCGTACCGTGTCGGTTCACAGCTGACTAATGCTGACTAATGTTGATCGGGGCGATCGCCCACCTACGAACACACTTCCTTATGTCCGGTTCTCACGCTTTTTCTAAACCCACACAGCCATTCTGGAGCCGCTGGTTCGCCCTTTCGGTGATGGATCGCTACATCATCTCAGAGCTCATTCCACCCTTTTTGTTTGGGGTAGGAGCGTTCACATCCGTGGGGGTGTCCATTGGCAGTCTGTTTCACCTGGTGAACCAAGTAGTTGAACGGGGGTTACCGCTCTCTATTGCCTTTGAAGTGCTCTTGCTAAAGATGCCGGAGTTTATCGTCTACTCCTTCCCGACTTCGGTGCTATTGGCCATGCTCATGACCTTTAGCCGCCTCTCGGGAGACAGCGAACTGGTGGCACTGCGGGGCTGTGGCGTCAGCATTTATCGCTTGGTAGCGCCCACGATTGCCTTTTGCCTAGTCGTAACCGGGCTCACCTTCATGTTTCAGGAGGTGATTATGCCCGCGACCAATTACCGCGCCTCCACGACGCTGGAGCGGGCACTGGGACGGGAGCGACCCCAATTCCGCGATCGCGATATTTTGTATCAAGAATACGGAACCGTAACGCGTGAAGACGGCAGCCGAGAGAACGCCATGTCGCGGCTGTTCTATGCTAAAGAGTTTGACGGTGTCGAGATGCATGGATTGACCATTCTTGATTTTTCGCGGGACGGGCTGAGCCAAATTGTCAGTTCGCGAGCGGCGGAGTGGAATCCTGGGGAGAATCTATGGAACTTTCGGGATGGCACCATCTATGTTGTGTCAGAAGATGGCTCATTCCGCAACATCGTCAAATTCGACGAGCAGGCGTTGCAGCTGCCACGAGCACCTATTGACCTAGCACGGCGATCGCGCGATTACAACGAAATGAACATCGCCCAGGCGATGGAGCGCTATCAGGTGATCAAAGATAGCAACAATGAAAACCGCATTCGCGAGCTGCGAGTGCGGATTCACCAAAAGTTTTCCCTGCCTTTTATTTGCGTGGCGTTTGGCTTAGTAGGGGCAGCACTGGGAACTCAACTGCGGCGCACTGGGCGCGCGACGGGGTTTGCAATCAGCATTCTAGTCGTGTTTTTGTATTATCTATCGGCGTTTATGAGCGGGGCGATCGCTCAAGCCGGGTTTATTCACCCGTTGATTGGAGCGTGGATCCCCAATGCGTTTGGGCTGTCGGTGGGTCTCTTTCTGCTGATGCGCTCGTCCCGCTAGCGTAAGGTTGGCAGCGCCCCGCACGGCAGGGCTACATGCAACGCGCAGTGCCCCAAAGCCCGTTTTACCCCGAACGAAGGTTTAGCAAATTGCGGTTTTTGGGTATCGATTTTGGCTGGGTGTCGCAGCCCAGCGGCGTCTGCTGTCTCGACTGGCAGGCAGGCGAGCTGCACCTGCTGACGCTAGAGCGCTGCACCGACCTGCCGCAGGTGCTGGACTGGGTAGACCAGTGGCTCCCCCCAGATCGCCCTGGCGGAGTCGCTGTCGATGCGCCGACCGTGATTGCCAATGCAACGGGAATGCGACCGTGCGATCGCCAAGCCCATCGTTACTTTGGCAAATATGATGCAGGCTGCTATCCTGCCAACCTCAGCCTGCCGTTTGCTAGCCGCACTCTGGCTCTGGGTCTAGCGCTAGAGGCACGAGGCTTTGCCCATGCCCCTACCATTCAGCCGCAGCACCCGCAGCGCTACCAGATTGAAGTGTTTCCCCATCCAGCCATGGTGCACCTGTTTCAGCTAGACCGCATTTTGAAATACAAAAAGGGCCGCTTGGCAGAGCGCCAAAGACAGCTGGCGCAGTTACGGCAGCACTTAGCCTATGATTTATCTCAGCACTCACCGCCCCTCTGCTGGGAGCGGTCAGCGGTGTCCGCGCTACCGCCGATCCCCACAGGAGGGCGTGCTCTCAAGGCCCTAGAAGATCAGCTCGATGCCCTGACTTGCGCCTATGTAGCGGCGCACTGGTGGGCTTGGGGATTAGCGCGAAACCGGGTGCTGGGCGATCGCACCTCTGGCTACATTATTGTTCCTGATCCCTTTGGGCGCTGCCAGTTTTCTTCTGAATAGCGCCAGCTATTAAGATTACAGCAGCGAGATATAGCGCCTAACGCGTGGGTTTGAGTGTTTATTGTTGTAGATCCCCTACGTAACAGAGGGTTCGCAGCAATAGTTTCAATCGAGCAGAGATGAAGCACGGTCGGCCCGTAGCCCTGTGCCCATCCTCCGGCAACAGATACAAGAATGCCGAGTAAACTAGTCGCGACTCGACTGGCCTACCCGGCACGTCATCCTTCAAAACGATGGCACTCAGCTGTTGTCAGCTCACTTACTGAGACGACTCTGCAGGAGTGGATGGCGGCGTAGCGGCCTCTTGCTCTTCTTTAGCCTTGAGCCGCTCTGCTTTTTTCTTGCGATCCGCTTCCAACATGTCTTGCAGCACGACCTGCGCCTGGATTAATTTATCCAGATTGCTGCGGTAAAAGTCCACATCTTTCTTGGCTTTTTCTGCGGAAATATTAATGGCAGTGCTGATCGACTCGATGGCCTCAGCGCTGGCCTTCTCATCCTTAAGGATGTCGGGATTGATGCGCTCTAGCAGGGAGCATAGCCCTACGACAAACAACCGGCTGTATTTAAAGTTTTCGGTTTGAGCGATCGCCCTTAGCGTCGAAAACAAGGTGCTGTCTTGCCCCTCCGGGTCTTTCGCCTTCGCCAAGAAATCATCCATCGACCAGTGGCTGGCATCATTTGCCACGGTCTCGGCATCCCGCCGATACTGCTCGGGGTCAGCTTGTACCCCGGTGCAAAGGGCGTTGAAAATTGACTGCTTATCGCGCTCGGGGCGATAGCCTTCCATAAAGTTGTCGAACGTCGTTACTACGCCCAAGGCATAAATCGGGTCGTAGTGAAAGTCAGCATTGACAGAGAGCAGATGCATTTCCACCATTAGCTCTTCTACCACGCGACGGTAGATGGAGTTAATAGGACGCGTATGCGACGAGTAAAATGCCCGTTTGGTATCTGATACGGTACGAACGTCGTTCACAGTAGAGCCTTAGAATTTGTGAATCCATCTCTTATAGTAACTCGTTCGTAGCCGCACGGTAAGACAAAACCCTACGCGGTCTTCACACAGCAAGTTCGCGGATTACGGTCTCGGGCGATCGCGGTGTCCAGGCAAGGTCGCGCATGGCCTTGCTGCCATCAACTCGGACGCAGCGGTCATAGAGATAATGCACGCGCTCGCGGCTGATGGGGGGTTGCCACCCCAATAGGCGACCGATGGGATCGAGCAGAGCACCCATAAACCGCACCAAGGGCTTGGGCATTTCTGTTGGCATAGGCACGCCTGCCTGGCTGCTCACAATCTGAAACATTTGATGGGTAGTCATTTCTCCGGCAGAGGCAATGTAGTGCTGGCCGGGTGGCGCTTTGTCGATGGCGAGCAGCATCAGTTCGACTAAGTCATCGACATGCACAATCCCTGTGACGCGATCGCCCCCGGCCCATATCTTAAGTTTGCCTTGGCGAAAGCTCTGCAGCACTGGGCCAAAGTGGGGATCGTCTGCACCAAAAATACCAGACGGCATCAGGCTCACAACTGGAAATCCGCTGCTAGCCGCTTGATCGACCAACTGCTGGGCTTCGTACTTGGTCACGTCATAGGCAGACGAAAACCCTTTTTGCGCTCGCTCAAAGGTTTCGTCGATGATTTGCCCTTGGGTGTCACCATAGATGCCGATGGTGCTGCAATACAACATTTTTTGCACATTGGCGGCGATCGCCCCTTCGAGCACGTTGCGGGTGCCCTCAACGTTAACCCGCCGCATCCGCTCCGCGTCTACGATCCCCAATTCCACATAGGCAGCGGTATGGAAGACCCAATCTACCCCGGCGATCGCCGCTTTAACAGCAGCACTGTTGGTAATGTCACCGTAGGCCAGTTGCACGGGTAAACCGGCTAAGCGAGTGCGATCGCTCGACTCTCGCACCAGAGCCACCACCTCATGTCCTTGCTGAAGCAACGTTCGGACTAAATGCGATCCTGTAAACCCAGTTGCCCCTGTGACCAGCGCTTTCATGGTGTGTTCCTAACAATCGTTCACCTATTTTAGGAGGCAGCGGTACATTCGCGAGATATGGCTATAGGCAGACCCACGGGATGGGCGGCTAGGGTTAAGTCGAACCCCTCCAGCCACCCACTCGATCATGGAACTTAAGTTGGGTCAGGGTGCGGAACTGCAGCGATGCTGGATGGCGAGTGCGATCGCCCAATTCTTGAGGCAGAGCTGCCCCATCCACCATGGAAATCTTGCCCCCACAATGGGGTTGCCGTCCTTATCTGCCTTTTAGTTGTAGCCGCTGTTCTACCTCGCCGTGCGCCTTGAGCAGGGCCATCAGCTTACGCCGCATGATAATGCCGGGCTGATCAGAGGGCATATGCTGCTCAGCGCTGATATCGAGCGGTGTATCCCAATCGGTGGTTTCTAGCACCTGTTTGTCTTCTCCCGTAACCTGGCGATCAAAGGCCACAATATCGGCGGCTTTGGCGTCGGCTTCGGTGTCGTTGCGAATGCAAAACTGCACAATCTGAGAGGTGCGATCGCTCACCGGCGTGGCGGCTGTAAAGATCAAATGCATCAAACCGTTGGGGTAAGTAATCTTTAAGGTGCGGCTAAACGGCATGTACCACGTCGATACCACATGGCGCAGCGTCATCTCATCATCCAAATTGAGATTTTTTCGCTGACTGGGTGGGTTCACCACCGGAATAGTCGCTCGAAACTGAAGCCCATACTCTAGGGGGCTCAGATCCGCAGTCACGGGCTCGGGCTGTTGCTGATTGCCAAACGACTCCGCATGGACAAAGCTAAAATGCGCATTATCAAAGGAATTCTCCATTAAGCGCAGGCCACTGCACTGCCACGGTTCATAAAACTGAGGAATGAGTCGATGGGCCGCATCCTCTGCTTCAGCAATATAGGGAATCGGCAGCAGCGGCTCTGGATCAAGGCACACCCACCCATAGCCGTAGCGCTCCGCACACTTATAAGAGGGCACCCGATAGCTAGCGGGAATACCCTGACTCGGTCCAAACTGAGGCACATCCACACAGGTTCCGTCGCGGTCGTAGGCCCAGCCGTGATACGGGCAGCGCACACAGCCGTCGCGGATAATCCCCTTAGAAAGCTGAGCTGAGCGGTGACAGCACTGATCCGCCACGGCAGCAGGATGCCCGTCGGCATCGAGCCAGAGCGCTAGAGCTTGCCCTAAAAGCTGAAACGGTTGGGGGCGATCGCTCGATAATTGAACCATCGGCATCACAGGATACCAAAACCGCTTGAGGACGGGTTGTTGGGTGACAAGCATCAGCAGTGTTCTCTTGGAGGATGTGCATCGGCAGGTTTGCACTTTCCAGAGTGGCAGAACGGGCGATCGCTCACTGTATCCACCGTTATCGATCCACAATTCTCAAATTCTCAGCGCTGTAGGTGGAACTAGCGCTTCTCGTGGGCTTATATCAAGTCCAGCCAATTAACCTAAGAATTATAGGCCTCTACCCCTTTTCCATCCTGAGTTCATAGTGAGGTCAATTAAGCGGACTTGATATTAGTTTGATGGGAAGACCCATAATTTTAGAAACAGGCTGCTTTAGCGCAGCGTGAGGCAGGTTTCATACCCAATCCAAATCCCCATAGCGCTTGACGCGCTGGTTTACTCGATTATCGCTGCGAGCACAATCCCATAGCACACCACCGAGCTGGCATTAATCTGGGTGGATTTGGAATGTAAGCACCGTTTCATCGACGCCCTTGAGTTCAAGCGGGCTGAATTTGGTGATCGTATCTTGGTCAAGGTAGTCGGCCACGGCAGCAGATACCAAAATGGTGTTAGCTTCTGCCACTTCTTGAATGCGGGCCGCAATATTAACGCTGGGACCAATTGCGGTGTAATCGGCCCGCTCTTTGCCTCCAAACATGCCCACGACCGCTGTCCCTTGGTGAATGCCACAGCGGAATTTAACGCGGTAGTCTTCGGTGATGATGCCCCGCCCAATCCAGCGCTCGTTGAGGATGTGCAGGGTGCGATACATTTGCCGAGCAGCGGCGATCGCCCGACGCACTTGCTCATTCGGACTAATCTCTTCTGGCGCTCCAAAAATTGCCAGAATCGCGTCGCCCATGAACTTATCCACCGTGCCCCCATGTTCAAAAATGGCGTGGGTCATCTCTGTCAGGTATTCGTTAAGGAGTTCTGCGACCCGGCGCGATCGCAGCGTGTTAGACAGCTGTGTAAACCCAATAATGTCGCTGAACAAAATCGTGATCATCTTAGGTTCAGGGCGCAAATCCAGCGCGAGATTACCCTGAGCAGCCTTTTCTACGAGCTGCGGTGGCAAAAACCGTCCCAGCACAGACTCGGTGAGATACACATTCAGCTCTGCCACTCGGCGCTCACTCGCCTTCAGCGCGAGCAAGTTACGCACTTCGGCCAATAGCTCGCGCGCATTGAACGGCTTCGATAGATAGCCATCTGCACCTTGCTCTACACCTTCTAATCGAGTTTCTTCATCGGCCTTTGCGGTGACTAACACAATCGGCGTGCCCCGCAGCGCCTCCTGATGACGAATCATGCGGATCATTTCCAACCCAGACACCATCGGCATCATCAAATCTGTGACCACTAAGTGGGGCCGATGGGTTTGCACCAGCTGAAAGCCCTCAGCCCCGTTGCGGGCCGTGAGCACCTGATAGCCTGCCTGCTGCAAAATGCGGGCAATGTAGGCTCGCATGTCGGTGTTGTCGTCTACGACGAGAAGTGTAGTGATATCTGCCGCAGTGTTTGGTTTGGCAGGAGCCGCATTAGATGACGCGTTATTCGCAAGGGCGATCGCCCCCTCAGCTTGCTCAACCAAAGCGGAGTCCTGCTCCGAGTCATCTCCCGCTTCTACATCGGCCAGTTCTACAGTGGCGCGGCTCTGTTCTACCTCAGTGGGCACTTCAATTACCTGCTCAGCCGGCAAGTGGGCGATGCCCGTTTGCAGCCAGATGGTAAACGTCGTGCCGTTGCCATAGTCCGACTCGACCGAAACCTTGCCGCCATGCATATCCACGAGTTCCTTCACCAGCGCTAGTCCCAGTCCGCTGCCCTCATAGCTGCGGTTGGTGGAGCCATCGGCCTGACGGAACCGCTCAAACAGGTGTGGAATTTGGTCTTTGCGAATGCCAATGCCAGTGTCTTTTACTTTGATCTGACAGTGATCGCCTGCTGGCGTAACGGTTATGGTAATCGTGCCACCCGCCGGGGTAAACTTCATGGCATTCGACAGCAGGTTATAAAGCACCTTATCGAACTTCTCCCCATCGAGATAAACCGATGGGCAAGGATCAATGCGGGTATTCAACGCAATTTGCTTGCGATCGCAGTAGGCGCGGAACGATTCCACTACCATCAAGACAAACTCTTGCAGGTTACAGGGGCGGAAGGTGGGCTGCATCCGCCCGGCATCGAGCCGCTGCAAGTCTAACAGTTGGTTAACCAAGCGCAACAGCCGCCGCGAGTTGCGCAGGGCAATGACGGATTGGTCGTGGCTGAGCCCCTGCTGCTGAGTGACCGCTGACTCTAGGGGGCCAATGGTGAGGGTCAGCGGCGTGCGAAACTCGTGGGATACATTCTGAAAAAATTCAGTTTTTTGCCGATCAAGTTCCAAGAGCTGTTCTGCCTGCTGCCGCATTTTTTGATAAAGCCGCGACTGCTGCACGGCGATCGCCGCTTGAGAGGCCACCGCCTGCGCCAGATCTATTTCCTCGGGTTGCCACTGACGCGGTCGATGCACCTGCCGGAGCGAAATGCTGCCGATGATCTTGCCATCCGATAGTAGCGGCACGACAAGGAGTGACCGAGCGGGCGATCGCAGCGGCAAATCCGGCACATTCAGATCAGGATGCTGCAGCACATCCTCAATAACCACCGGGACCTGGGTTTCCATCAACCGTTGCAGCACTGGGTTGCCTTCAATGGGCACCAGTGACTGGGGTAATTGTCGGTTGGGTTGGCTATCGTCCCACAGCGTATTGATAGACTGTTGCAGAGACGTATCCAGCAAATCTCCCCAGGATTCTGTCCCATCTTCTAGGAGATCTGAACTAGAAGTGGGCAGGGCTCTCGGAGCGAACGAACCTCTCGATTCAGCAACCTCTACTGAATTCTCTGTATCTCCGGGCTGTCGCAGATGGCTCGTGTCATGCAGCCCCACGCACTGCACATATTCATCACCTTCCGTCCAGAGTGACAGGGCACAGCCATCCACATGCAGCGCCCGCCCCAACTGCTCGGTAATCGCCGCAAATATTTCTTGCGGATCAAGGCTAGAGCGAATTGCCGTGGTGATGGTGTTGACTAACCCCTCACGCCGAGCCAGCGCCCGCACCTGCTCATAGGATTGTGCCTGCGCTAGCGTCAAGGCGGCCTGATCCGCCACCATGATGACCAGCTGCACCTCGTCGCCTTGCCAGGAGCGGTTGGTGTCAAACTGATGCAGCGCCAAGACTGCAATTAGCTCCTGCCGACACAGCAGCGGCACCACCAGGCTAGAGCGAATCTGCGCTTGCTGAAACGCGGCCAAGCTAGCAGGTTGATCGAGCAGGCGCTCATCCTGCTGAGCATCTTCGAGCAACAGCACGTCTTGCACAGGCCATACCGTCTGCATCAGCAGTGCTTCACAGGGCTCAGATCGGGACTCATCCTGGTCTGCTGAGGCGGCTGATGCAAGCTGCTTAGAGCGGTAGATAAACCCCTCGGCTGCGAGCTGCCCTCGATGCACGGGGCGGATAATGCAGCAGTCTACTTCAAACATTTGCCCCATCGTTTCTACGATGGTTTGAAGAACCTGGCGATAATTGAGCGCGCTGCGAATAGTATTGGTGACGGCGTTGAGCAACGACTCTTGGCGCAGCGTGCGGCGCAGTTCGTGGGTACGGGTGCGCAGTACGTTGTGGGTATCTACCGCTTGGCGCACCACGGTTCTCAGTTCTTCGTCATCCCAGGGTTTAGTGACATATTTGAACACCTTACCCGAGTTAATGGCTTCTACCAGATCTTCGACATCTGTGTAGCCCGTGAGAATGATGCGGATGATGTCGGGATATTGGGTCGCTGTGAGGCTGAGGAACTCTGTCCCGCTCATGTGGGGCATGCGCTGGTCAGAAATAATGACCGCAATCTCGCTGCCTTGCTCTTCTAAGATTTTCAGCGCATTGGGACCGTTTTCAGCGCGCAGCACTTTGTACTCGCGGTGGAAGGTGCGATACAGCAGGTCAAGATTGTCTGGTTCATCGTCTACGACCAGAATGCGAGGTTTGACTTGACTCATCCCTGCCATAGTCTGCTCTCCCTTGGCGCACGCAACGCAACGTTGCACCCAGAGCCTGGTTCTGGCTGCTGGTCTGGGGCGATCGCCTCCTGATCACGGGTTGAGCGATCGCCCCAGTGATCTCGTGGGCAGCCCAGCGCCCATCGACTGCCCGCGTCCCTGGTTGGGATGGCAGCCGTGCCGGCAGCATTGTAGTACGACATGGGGCTTACCATCGGTTCTGTCGCCGTGTCCTGATTCTGTGAATGGGTTGTGGGTCGGGGTGCACTGTAGCCAGATTGGCCATGCACCTTGGCGAATGCACCGCTGCTATAGGATGCCCAGGATCGTAGAGCATTTAACCAGCGTTGATGTGCTCAACATGCACCATTTATAGGTTGGCCTGTCTACTGGGCAAGTGCTGAGGTTCTCGCTCTGCTGCGACTCTCTGGTTTAGGTGGGTCATAGAGCCTCTGCACGGGAGGATAAATGCGATAGGAACTGACGAGTCGTGTTGGCAGGGTCGGTAGCTTCCATCAGTGCTCGCACTACGGCGACTCGGGTGGCTCCGGCGGCAGTCACATCCGCTAGGTTGGTCGGGTCGATGCCGCCGATGGCATACCAGGGAATGGAGCAGTGTTCGGCTGCATAACGCACATAGTCTAACCCGACAGCGGCACGACCGGCCTTTGTAGGGGTTGCGTAAACGGGGCCGATGCCTACATAGTCGGCTCCTTCGGCGATCGCCCGCTGCAACTCGTCGGGGCAATGGGTTGAGCGCCCAATCAGAACCTGCGGCCCCAGCAGATGCCGCGCCACCGCAATGGGGGCATCCTCTTGTCCCAGATGTACGCCATCCGCTTGAATCGCCAACGCCAAGTCAATCCGGTCGTTCACAATGAACAGGGCGTTGTAGCGCTGACATAGGCGGCGCAGCGCTTGGGCTAAGGGGAGACGCGCTTTGTCTGGGGTATGCTTGTCGCGATACTGCACCAGCGTCAGCCCGCCCTGAAGCGCGGCTTCTACCGTGGTGAGTAGGGTTTCGCTCGGGGCAGTAACTAGGTACAAGGGCGATCGCCGTAGCCCAACCTGACGGGGGTGTGCGGCAGAGGCTAGCAGTTTGCTCTCTAGGCCGTAGACGCGGTAGCGCAGCTGCTTGCAGGCTGCCGCCAAGTCAGGATGGCCGAGTTTGCCGTATTCCTCTAACACCCGCAGGGCTTCTTGAATGCGGCTAAGGTTGACTTGCAAGAGGTCGGAGATGCTGGTGCGCTGGGTTTCACCCACATGGCTAAGGGCGGTGCCCACATCACCCGGAGTATCGCGCGCGGCGCGGATGTCGGCACTGTGCCACTGGGCGATCGCCTGACGCAAGTCTTTGCACTCTGCTGCGAGTTCAGCATTGTCCAGCCCAAAGCGGCACCATTCTTCTATAACCCGCACCCCTTCACGAGCGCGGTCTAAGTTAGCGTCCAAAATTCGGTTTACAGCCACACTCGCTGAGATGTTCTCTCCGTCCATCGTCTCTCGGTTCATCAGCCTCTCGGTTCATCTATCTTGTAGGTCTTTCGACACGTTGGCGTGAGCGGTTGCCCTGTTCAAGTATGACCTGTTGTTGGCCGGGACGTGCTTCTAACCGGGCGATGGGTAAAAGAAGAGGGTGAGGGAATAGGGGCGATGCCCGACCCCATACCCATGCTCAATTTTGGCTGCATCCTATCCACGGGTTGACTGACAAACGTTCTATGCCTCTGGCCCTGCCTCATTCTTTCTTCTATGGCGATATCTCCTCAGACGAATCTGAAATTCCTATAAGGGCAGCCTGTCGGGGCACTCTCACGGGGGAGTGATGACGGCTTCATTAGATTAATGGACTGACTCTAAATTGACCCTCGCAACCCATTGAAAAAAAAGTGAATCATATTCTGATAAGTTCGCTATGATGATCGGCCAAATAGAACCTAAAAAAGGGCGCATTGATCACAGGTTGACCATGAGTTATTCATTGGCAGTTTGAGCATATTTCCTAAATGTGAAATGTGCGCGATCAATGATCGACACCTGGTTTTAGCATGCAACGCGGGAGAGCAGGCATGGCTTGGTGTAGCTTAAGAAAAACATCGACTCATTCCAATCGGATGTCGATTCAGTTAACGTCAATTCACTTGAATTTTGCCCAACGTATTAGCCTTCAACCTTCAATAGTTTGGGGACAGTTGGTGTTAGCAATGTTGCTTTTGGGCAGCGCTGCGCCAGCTGTAGCGACCCCCTTGTCGGGACGCCCCACCAGAGCTGCCGAGACACAGTATCTGGCGCAGGCGTTGCCGTCAGTGAGCTATCGGCTGCTGTTTGTGAATCCGTTGGTGGGCGATGATTCAGGCGATGGCAGCTTGCGATCGCCCTGGCGTTCCATTACCCGAGCATTGCAGCAGGCAGAACCCGGCACGGTGATTTTACTCAGCGGCGGCACCTATAGCAGCGCCAGCGGAGAGCAGTTTCCGCTTGTAGTGCCGTCGGGTGTGACGTTGGTAGAAGACCCCAGTTCTGTTGGGCGGAGTGTGGTGATTCAGGGCGAAGTGCAGGGAAGCGACGTAGGGGAACAGCGGGCGATCGCCCCGCCTGCTCCTCGATTTACCCGCCCTGGTGAAGGTGGCGGAACTGGATCTGCCGCACCAGCCCGAGCCGCGGCTCCCCAGCGGCAGTTTTCAGCGCCGCAGCGGGCTTCTAGCTCTCCTCTAGCTGCAGCCGCGCCCACCGTTGCGCCAGCCGCAGCACCCCAGCGACAGTTCTCAGCAGCACGACGGCAGGCTGCCGCAGAACCAGCGACGGCGGCGGCAGCAACTCCGGCTGCTACAACCTCGCGCCAGCCTGATTTCAGTAACCCGATTGAGATTCCGGTTCCACGCCCCGAGAGCCCCGGCGTAGCTCGGCCTGTGCCAATTCCACCTCCTGCGCCCGTCACAGCATCGCGCCCCGATGGGTTGCCCCAACTGGCTCCATCGCCTCTGCCTGACTTTGATCGCCTGCCGGTGCCCAGCCAGCCAGTCCCTACTGGCTTTGTAGGCGATACGCCCACAGTGTCAGTGCCGCGCGTCATGGCAAATTCCGTCACGATGCCTCAGACGCCGGTGCCCAGCCGTGCGGCCAGTTTGGGGTTGCGTTATCGAGTGGTGGTGCGCACCCGAAATGAGGCAGAGCAGATTCAGGTACGACGCGTTGTGCCAGATGCGTTTCCGAGCTATTCCGGGGGGGCTGTGGTGATGCAGATTGGGGTCTTCAACAGCCGCAGTAATGCGCAAGAAGCCGTGAACCAACTGGCTCGCAGCGGGGTTGGCGCCATAATTGAAGACCTGTTTGAGGGTGGACAAGGCGGTTTATAGCGCTACAGGCCTAATCTCAAGAACAGGTATGACAAGAACGGCTGTGCGCAGCGCCGTCTCAAATACAAAATGACTGTAGAGTTTGAAAGCCTTACTTTCTGCAGAACATGGTTGAGAGACGGCTAGTGAATATCGTAACCGAAGAGGTTGGGGTCTACCTCGCTCAAGTTAAGGTCGCCTAGGCCATATTCGGCCCAGCGTTTATCGACGAGCGTAGCGGTGTCCGCATCGGGATGGAGTTCTTCACTCCATTGGCGATCGCTCTCAGGATAAATCTTCGTCGTGGCGTCGATGCCCATTTTGCTGCCCAGACCTGGGCGTTCCGTTGCAAAGTCGAGATGGTCAAAGGGGTTTTCGGGCAAGATGAAGACATCCCGTGCGGGGTCTACCTTCGACGTGACAGCCCACATCACCTGCCGGGGATCGCGCACGTTGATTTCTTTATCCACTACGATCACAAACTTGGTGTAGGTGAACTGGGGCAGCGCACTCCAAAAGGCCAAGGCTGCTCGCCGTGCCTGTCCCGGAAACGTTTTATCAATAGAAATGAGTGCGGCCTTGTAGCTCAATCCTTCCATGGGCAAGAAGAAGTCGACAATCTCGGGCACTTGCTGCCGCAGGATGGGGGTATAGATGCGGTTGAGGGCGATCGCCATCATGGCATCTTCTTTGGGTGGGCGACCGCTAAAGGTGGTCATATAGATCGGGTTCTTGCGATGGGTGACGCAGTG
>JBGTOF010000234.1:0-15132 GCA_041742695.1 Elainellales cyanobacterium
TCATCTTTATTCCGTCTACAACCAGTAACGATTTTCCATCAGAGCCTACATCCGATAACCCAGACCTACCCTCATCTCCCTCGGCCTAGCAATTTATGCAATCCACAGCCGATTTCTACTGCGCGTTTTGCGGCGAACCTAGCACCACGTTCATTGATTTGAGTGCAGGCGGGAGCCAGTCTTATGTCGAAGATTGCCAGGTGTGTTGTCGGCCTAATATCCTCTATATTCACGTAGACGAAGACACGCTGGAGATTGATATTTCTACCGAGTACGAGGAGTGAGATCTCCTATCAAGCTAAAGACAATTACGCTCAATTCTTGTCTTTAACGTGAAGACTCTAGCGATAGCGTTTGAAGCGCTAATCGATGTTTATAACGGGTAAAGCCCTTGCTTAGAGAGGGTTTTGCGAAAATACTTATCCTACTAATTCATTGGTTGCAATTAGGAATAAAAGCAATGGTGCTAGCGCTAAGTGCGTTGTTGTTAATTCTCGGTATCGCGGTAATGCAGGCGATCGCTCTGTTTCCGCTTTATCTTTGGGAGTCGCTGCACCTGCCGACTTGGGTCATAGTGGGGGTGGGACTAGCGCTATTTAGCTGGTGCATGAAAGATTAGCCTAAATTATCCTAACCCTCGTTGCAATTGGCGATCGCGAATGGCGTCGATGCTGCCTTTGGGAATTGCTGCGATGAGTTGCTGGGTATAGGCCGATTGAGGATCACGGTAAATTTGCTCGGCGGGGCCAATCTCCTCAACCTTGCCTCGGTTCATGACCATAATGCGATCGCTCATAAACTTCACCACACTTAGATCGTGCGAAATAAAAATGTAGGTGAGATTAAACTCATCCTGCAACTCTTTCAGTAGGTTGAGCACCTGCGCCTGCACCGACACATCCAGCGCAGATACGGACTCGTCACAGATAATAAACTTAGGATTGAGCGCTAGGGCTCGGGCAATGCACACCCGCTGCCGCTGCCCGCCGGAAAACTCGTGGGGGTAGCGATCGCCCCAAGCAGGCAGCAGCCCCACCCGATCTAGCAGATAAGACACCCGCTCTGCCAAGTTGCGGCGATTTTTGGCAATGCCGTGGATTGTCAGCGGCTCCATCACCGCCTGCTTAATCGTCATGCGCGGATCAAGCGAACCAAACGGATTCTGGAAAATAATCTGCATGTCACGGCGCAGGTGTCGCAGAGTATTGCGATTGGCCTGCGCTAGATCCACCCCTTCAAACACAATAGACCCGCCCATCGACGGAATCAGTCGTAACAGGGTGCGCGCCAGGGTAGATTTGCCACAGCCCGACTCACCCACCAACCCCAGCGTTTCTCCCGGATACACCTCAAATGACACGCCGTTGACTGCCATGACATAGCGCTGAGTTTGCCCCAGCGCCCCTCGGATGGGGAAACCCACCTGCAGGTTTAAGGCGGTGAGCAGCGGCGGTTGGGCTTGGAGCTGCAAGAGCCGCTGATCGATGTCATCCTCGCTCACGGTGGCGTGAATGCGTAGTGCCTGAGCGACATCCAGTTCCTTTTCCTTAACGATGGTGTCGCCAGTGGAGCTGGTGCTCACTTCCATAAAGTCGGCGACGGTGGGCAGGTAGCGCAACCGGCGATCGGGCTGGGGGCGGCAGGTGAGCAACCCTTTGGTGTAGGGATGCTGAGGCTGCGAAAAAATATCTAGCACAGGGCCATGCTCCACGACCTTGCCGCGATACATCACCGCTACATAATCGGCAATCTCAGCAATGATGCCAAGGTCATGGGTGATAAACACAATAGACATTTGGCGGCGATCGCGCAATTCTCGCAGAAGTCCTAAGATCTTGGCCTGCACTGTCACGTCCAGTGCGGTCGTGGGTTCATCCGCAATTAGCACGGCAGGATTACAGGCGATCGCCATCGCAATCATCACCCGCTGCAACTGCCCCCCCGACAACTCATGGGGATAGCGCTCCAAAAGCGACTGTTTGCGACGGCTCACCGCCTGCTGAATCTCACGCTGCGACGGCTGCTCCACGTGCTGCCCGCTAGCCGTCAGCCGTCGCTCATACCACTCCTGCAAATAGGCTTCTTCTAGTTCTTCATCCGCTTGCAGCAGCTCCACCTCCTGCAGCAGGGTGATAGCGCGCCGTCGCGCCTCAGCCATGGGAATGGCTTCATGCTGCAAAATCGCCTCTGTAAGCTGAAATCCGCAGGTATACACGGGATTCAGCGACGTCATCGGCTCCTGAAAAATCATTGAAATCTGCCCGCCGCGAAACTCGCGCAGCCGTTCTAGCGGCAACCCTACTAAGTCAACAGCCGGTTGATCTTCTCCCCGAAACCAAATCTCTCCCTCCACAATCTTGCCCGGCGGATTGGGCACCAGCCCCATAATCGACAGCGCCGTCACCGATTTCCCTGAGCCAGATTCGCCCACAATTCCTAACGTTTGCCCTCGCTGCAAGCTTAAGGAAATGCCGTCTACAGCGCGCACCAAACGGCTATCAGACCGAAACTCCACCGCAAGATTGCGAACATCCAGAACCGTATTGCTCATGAGCCCATTAGAAAAGGAATCAGCAGATTGACAAATTCTAACAGCGAGCTGAAACCCCCGCCTCTTTTAATGAACATTTACCGAGCGGTTAGGCTTAAACCCATAGGAATTTAAGAAGGATTTTGGACGGGTTTCGGATAGACGGAGCGCTTTTCCCACTCCACAGTCCGCTCTGCAACGTGAGCAGCGGGACGGACAGCGCGGCTTTGGGACGATTGCCAAACTGCCATCTCCACAAGACTGCTGCTGCGAGGTCACTCATGAATGGAGCCGTCAGGCATAGTCGCCCCAGTTAAGATTGCCCGGGTCAGGTTGCTGCTGCTGAGTTCAGCTCGGGTTAAGTTGGCATCGGTCAAATCGGCATCCGTAAAATCAGTGCGCGCTAGATATGCGTCGATCAAGTGAGCCGCCGTCAGATCGGCGCTGCGAAGCGTGGCTCGGCTCAGATCAACCCGACTCAGCTGAGATTGGGTGAGCACCGCTCGCACCAGACGCGCCTTGGTCAACTTGGCATCCGGCAAAATGGCGTGATCCAGATTGGCCTCACTCAAATCAACTTCTTGCAGCTGAGCCCGTTCTAGCTTTGCATGGGTAAGGGTCGCGCGATAGAGGCTGGCTTGGGTCAGCACGGCTTCAGTCAAGAAGGCTCCGCTGAGGTTCACTTCATTTAAATTAGCGCCCCGCAGATCGGCCCCGCGCAGCATGGCTTCGCGCAAATCGGCTCCCTGCAAATTGACCCGCGCTAAGTCGGCTCCCGTTAAATTAGCCCCTCGCAAGTCGGCGCGACAAAGGTTGGCTCCTCGCAGGTTGGCCACATAGCGGCGGTTTTCCTCGCGCAGGTTAGCGCCCCGTAGGCAGGCTCCGGTTAGGTTGGCGCCGCTGAGTTCTGTATTTCGCAAATCGGCGTCGCACAGGTCAGCGTCGCACAGGTTTGCGAGAGACAGGTCGGCACTGCGAAGGTCGGCTCCGCGCAGCCTAGCCCCGTGCAAGTCGGCATCGCGCAAAATAGCGCCCACTAGGTTAGCTTGACTCAGATTAATGCCCATGAGGTTAGCGCGAGCCAAGGTTGCCCGGCTGAGGTCGGCCCGGTTGAGGTAGGCCAATGCCAGGGTGCTGTGGCGCAAGTCTGCTTGGCTCAAGTCAATGCCAATTAAATCTGCGGCGGTAAGGTCGCTCCCCATGAGACTAACGCCAGAAAAGTTGATTTGGCTTGCCGCGTAACGCTGGAGTAGTTCCTGACTATCCACAAAGACTACCCCTTAAGGAATCAAGCGTGCTTTGGCAGATTCACCCATTGCCGGGTGGCGGTTGTCCGGGGGCACCGAGACCCCCTGTTCTATCGGGATAGCAGGTAAATGGGCGGCGACATCTGGGTCTGGAACACCGGGATAGAGCGATCGCACGGCCCTAAAAATTGCGCTGGCTGCTTGCTGATAAACATCAGTCGGTTCTAGAAGCTCAGCGGTTTGCTGTATTTGAGTTTGCAATACGGCATAGCTGCTATATCGCTGCACCAACGCCTGCAACAGGCTTGCTAAATCGTGAGTACGCAATACTTCCCAGGTATCTACCTGGGGTGGCAGGGGCGTATGCAGGGCGGAATAGAGCAATACCTTGGCACGCAGGGGGTTGCAGTAGTTCATGACCTCTAGCCGCAGATCTATGAGGGTGGCGGCGTCGGGCGATCGCCCCTGCGATCTGAGGCTGAGAGCGATCGCTTCATGTCCAGCCGTTTCATGTCCAGCCGCCTTGGGGTCATCTGGGTGCTGCGGCGGGCACTTAGGTACGGGCGAAGCGCTGGACCTGAGGGGCGGTGGGGCGGCGTGTGGCTCTGCATCAGCACCTCTGCCCATTTTGGATGGCGGCGGCAGCGGGCGTCCGAGCGCGATCGCCGTGCCTGCTGGAGCGTCAGCACTAGCCGGAGCCGCCGAGGGAGAATCATCGGGATAGAGCGGGGCGATCGCTTCTACGACCCTCTGGGCAATCTGTGTATACTCAGCCCGACGGTTCAGCGAGGCCACAATACTCTCTAGCGCCTGCGTTAGCGTCGGCAGATCTGCAGCGAGCGATCGCACCTCTTGCACTAGTTCCCCCATCTGCACTTGCCCCAGCACGACTGGATCATTTTCCCAAAGCTGGCGACAGGCACTATAGAGCAACTTCTTCATTCGATGGTGTTCGGCCTCAGCTTCTAGTGCCGCTGCCGCTGCAACCACCTCGGGCGCTAGGTTTACAGTCTCCACAGCCTCCGTTCTAGCCGCCACCGTCGGATACAGCAGCGACACCTGAGCCAGAATAGCTTGGGCCACTAGGCGATATTCAGCCGCTTTACTTAAACTGGCAACTGCTTGGTTCAGACGCCCCTCTAGGTGCTCTGCTGTGGGCGCTAGCTGCATCAGCTCTCGCACCAAACTTGACACATCAAAATAGTCGAGCCGATACGAATCGCTTTCCCAAATGTTCTTGCAGGTATAGACCAGCAGCTTCTTAATCCGTAAGCTCTGGTCTTGTTCAAACTCATAAATAATATCTTCGACGGAAAGCGGCACTGCCTATTCCTGCACGTTGTACGCGCCGTTCAAGGGCGATCGCCCCTGCAACAGCATCAAAATTCCTAGTTCATTATGCCCAGCTTTCCAAAAACGACGCAGGCTAGCCCGATCAGAAAGCCTAAGAAGGCAGCAGACAACCCTGCCTTGAAACTATTTCACCCCTGGACTATTTCAACGTGGGTTAGCGCTGTTTCAATCCCCATAGCGCGGGGCTGAAAAAACGCAAAACCGTGATGTCTGCGTCCTGGGAGCACGATTTTAGACATTTGCCAAACTGACGTTATCTCAGCCAATTTTAAGCTTGATCCAGTTTAGTAAAGAAGAACAAACCCGAAGGAACAGGATCGCTAAAAGACGGGATTAAGACGCTATACGGCAGAATGGCAATGATTAACCGGCGATATCCGAGATAACAGAACAATTATTAGGCAACTTTTGATGCCGCCGTAGTGCTGCCATGCCGTCTTGCCATGGATGTGCAACGCTGAAAGCTCAAGCATGCGCCTAGAGCGTTCATCCTAACCCCTACTCACCCACCATGGATCAGTATTACAAACCAGAACATCTGAAACAGTTTGGCAACATTAGCGAGGGCAGCCCAGAACTAGCGGAAAAGTTTTTTGACTATTATGGCGCCGTCTTTGCAGAAGGTGCGCTCTCAGCTCGTGAAAAAGCGCTGATTGCGCTAGCGGTGTCCCACACCGTGCAATGCCCTTACTGCATCGACGCTTATAGCAAAGCCAGTCTACAAGAAGGAGCTGACCTAGAGCAGATGACAGAAGCCGTGCATGTCGCTACCGCTATTCGGGGCGGGGCGTCGTTGGTTCATGGGCTGCAAATGCTAGATCAGGTCAAGCATCTCGGCATGTAGGTCTGAATCTACAGGGTGCGTCTACAGGACGTGTCTACAGCGCGCAGACTACTGTGCTCCGACCGGGTTACCCTGGGCCATCTGGCGTGCGCGGCCAGCCCCATGGGATGATTCGGCACATTTGGCGCATCTATTCGCTGATTCACACCCGTCCAAATTCCGCCCAAATCCCGCACCATATTCCTGACTCACTTTAGTTCAGAGTTCCACTAGTTCAAAACAACACCGCAGAGGCGATCGCATGACTGATTCTCGGACTACATTGACCAACCTCCATCTAACCCCATCGGCTGCCATATCACCGGAGACGTCAGGGTTTTCCCAGACTGGTACGCCCGCCCCATCATCCTTACTAAATCGGCGATCGCCCTTGGCAGATCCCCAAGCCCAACTCGCCATCCTTAAGCACGTGCCCTTAGCCGCAGACAGCGGCGACTTCGATGCCACCCTAGCCGCTAACGGCTGCACTACGTTAACCCCACAGCCTCTAGAAATCTTTCAAATTAACTTAGGCAAGTTATGCAACATGACTTGTCGCCACTGCCATGTGGATGCAGGCCCCGATCGCCGCGAAATTATGACGCGAAATACAGTAGACGCCTGCCTCCGCGCACTTGACCAAACCACCGCCCACACCGTTGACCTGACAGGCGGGGCTCCAGAGCTAAATCCCCACTTCCGCTATTTAGTGGAAGAATGCACCCAACGCGGCAAGCATGTTATCGACCGCTGCAACCTCACAGTGCTGCTGTTGCCCACAATGGATGATTTGCCACACTGGCTCGCCGAGCGCAATGTCGAAATCGTCTGCTCACTGCCCCATTACCGCCGTCGCAACACCGACGCCCAGCGTGGCGACGGCACCTTCGAAAAATCCATCGAAGCCCTGCGGCGACTCAACGCCGTAGGCTATGGCGACGGGCATCTACAGCGACGGCTAACCCTCGTCTCTAATCCCGTGGGTGCGTTTCTCGCGAGCAGCCAGAGCAAGCTCGAAACTGAATGGAAAGCAGGGCTTGCCAACAACTACGGAGTTCGATTTGATCGGCTGATTACTCTCAATAACATGCCGATTTCCCGTTATTTAGAATGGCTGCAAGACTCGGGCAACTTAAATCAATATGTGGAGCTGTTGGTCAACGCCTTTAACCCCGCCACCATCAGCGGACTGATGTGTCGCAACACCCTATCTATTTCCTGGGATGGACGGTTGTATGACTGCGACTTTAACCAAATGCTGGATATGGAGATCGCACTACCTGACAGCGGTTCTACCTATATTCAAGACTTCGAGCCCGCTGCCCTGTCTGGCCGCCAAATTCGCACAGCTCGACACTGCTTTGGATGCACAGCAGGAGCAGGCAGCTCTTGCGGCGGTGCGCTGGATACTTAACGTCCCATGCGTCTCCACTGCGGGGGGCGAGAAGGAGCAAAGAAACAAAAGGGCGCCTACCTAGGGTTTCAGCCTTACCCATAAAATTTGCTTTTGAGGATTTCGATAGCCTTGATTCAGCCCCACAACGCGGAGCTGAATCAAGGCAAAAACCGGGCTACCCGTGTCGTAGGCAGCCCGGTTTTTGGAATTTGCCGAACTGCCGCTAAAGCCACTTTTTGCACCACTAACCAGGGCGCTTTAACGGCATCATGCTCAGCCTCTCTATCTTGCAAGGTTGTGGCAGAGCAAAAAAGTGAAACCCTTGCTAAGCAAGGGTTTCACTTCTAGCATGTAGCTTGCCGCAAGAGGAATCACCATTGATAGGTGATAGTCGTGTTTATTCGCAGAAACATTAGGGTTAATTATATGTAATTTCTTTCAAGGCGTGATTTAGGCTGTGATCAATATCACGGACTCCATAGAAGATTATTAAGAAAAAAGAAATTAAAAGTAAAGTTATCATGAAGCATTTGTCCTCAAAATTCCTGTCTTACCCCTTGCCAGTAAAGCGTTTAACCTCAATTTAAAAATATAAAATTTATGTAAAGTTAAGGGAAGTATCCTCAATCTCCTGATCCCGGTTTTATTTTTTTCGTGATAAGTTGGTTCAGTTCCACAACCCAAGAGTGAACACGTAACGAGTTCGAGTTAATGAATGGGTGCGCCTTGATTAGTAAAGGCATCCGCTCTGTGAAAAATCTCTCAATTTTGGGATTGCTCAGAGTGTCTCCAAACGTTCAAAAAACCTTGCGTGGCAGAACGCTATTGTTCGCCCCTTTGACGACAGCAGGTATGGCTGTTCTGAAGTGACAAGTGTTTGGGTCTCGGCTCACTGCTGTAGGGCACTAATGGAGTGTATGAAACAGTCAATTTGGGGCAGCTTAGTTACTGCCACGGTTTCGGTTGCTGCTCTGGGCATCGCTCCTGGCAGCGCCACCCTTCCCAGCGAAGGGGATGAGGTTCCTCGAAGTCGTCGCCCAGTGCAATCTGTTGCGACTCACCTTCAAGGCACTGTGTCGCCTCCTTCTGATGTAGTGGCTACACAGCAGCTTGCCGACTTCTCTAATCAAAGTCTGGATTCGACGGTTCGTACCCAAGATACGGCTCAGCTCTCTGGCCAGGTGAGCAAGGTTGGCGAATATCAATCAGACGAAGTTCAAGATGATGGTGCGATCGCCATCGTGGCCATTTACCCCCATCGGTTGGGCGATCGCCCGGCTGCCACTTTGCGGGTTCGCAGCATTCCTGTGTTTACGGTCATTGGGGATGACGAGGCACCCCGTAGCACGACTGAGTTATCGGTAGGGATGTTTTCCATTGAGTCTGTGGAGTTGGGAACTCCTGTGCTAGCCAACGCAGACAACGACATCAAGCTGCCTTCATCGGATGTTAAAAGCCAGATTGCTTTCGCAGATGCACCTTCGCTACAAACCCTACCGTCTGAAACGTTAGCTGCAGCGGATTCTCGTGTAGACCCCCTACAAGAAGCCTCAGCGATCGCCGCTCGGATTAATCAACTGCACCGAGACAGCGTAGACGCAGAGCAAATCAACGTCCGTTGGGAGGGTGATCGCCGCACCTATGTCATTCACGCCGATGGCGCCGATATTGTGGAGTTAGGCGATCGCGTGATGCTGGCAGACACTACGCAAGATGCCGCAGAAGATGCTCTGCAAGCCGCTAATCGACTTCGGCGCCTCTTGGGTGGCGCAGAGCCCCTTCGCACCATTGAGGGCCAGCCTCAGCTCGTAGCCCAAGCTCAGCCCCAAGAATCGGGTGGCCTGAGAGGCATGGCGTCTTGGTATGGCCCCGGATTCCACGGCAACCGTGCTGCTAGTGGCGAGGTATTCGACCAAAACGAGATGACTGCGGCGCATCGCACCTTGCCCTTTGGCACTCAGGTACGGGTGACTAACCTGAACAACGGGCAATCTGTAGTGGTGCGAATTAATGATCGCGGGCCCTTCACGGGAGGCCGCGTGATTGACCTCTCTGCCGCCGCGGCTCGAGCAATTGGCATGCTCAACTCTGGCGTTGCGCCTGTCCGGGTTGAAGTTATGCAATAGCTGTGATGTCGAGCCTATCGAGCGTATAGCAGCAGGGCGATCGCCGCTGCAACAGCGCTAAATCAGGTTTGACGATGCAGTGCTCTATATCTTTGCTCTGCCCCCCACTAATGATCAGTGCAGGATCGATAGCTCTAACGTTGCCCCCAGGCTGAGGTATTGGATGGATCACTTCCTCAAGATGGCATCACCTGTCCTTTATGGGTTGTGGAACGGTGATGCCACTTTTGATCGACTGAGTCCCGTATTCAATAATTTGTAGGCAGCTTCATCAGGTTCAGCCATCTTTCTGTCAAGGCAACTGTTAAGGCCAATGCGGAAGGAGCACCCTCTTGCAGGTGACGAGTTTCACATCTGGGTCTGCCGCAAACTGATCAAGGATCGCGAGCGATCGCCTCTTCAAATTTATGCCTCCATTCAAACCATTTCAAGAGATGGGACTCATGAATTTTATAGATTTAGCTTGAGTTTGGGATAAGCTCCAACTCCAAAAAAACTCCCGAAACAAGGCTAAAACCTTTGGAATTCAGACCTTTCGTTTCTTTACACCGTGCTGCTCCCCAGCATCAGAGACTCGAGCAAATGCATCGAGCGCATTGAGTACGCTGAAGAACTTTAGGACACCCTTGCCTTAAAAGGGAAGATCGTTGTCGTCATCATCGTCTAGGTTTAGGTCTGCGGCTGAGGGGTCGAGCGGATCGCTGATGGTGCTCGAATCTTCAAAATTAACGATCTGTCCGTTGAACATTTCTGCAAAGCTTTTGGCAGCCCGTAACACTTCGTCCTCCTCGATCCAGCCGGGGGTAGGAGGGGCCTCGGTAGACGCCAGGGTTGAGAATGCAAGAACCGAGGGAGGAGGCTCTTCTAGCTGTGGGGATGATGGATGGCTTGGAGCCTCACTGCGGGCAGGTATAGGAGCGGCTGAGGGGGCAGGAGGGAGATCTGCTGGCGCTGGTGCATCTGGTATGGACGGCGCGACAGCGGGGGAAGCGGCGGCTGGTGATGAGGCAGGTGCGGAGGCAGGGGCAGGAGCAGCTTCACTGGGTGCGATCGCCACCTCCAACGACACCCGAACTGTAGCTCCCGTTAAATCCTTAAAGGCCGCTTCAATGTTGGGCAGCCGATCCTTCGCCATTTTGAACAAGGGCTGAGAATTGACCCCAATGCGCGCCTCGGTGCCTTTAAAGTCCAACAGGCGGCACTGCTGCCGCAGCATGGTTTGGGTAGAGAAGGGCTTGACCTGCGCCAACACCTGCTGCCAAAGCTCATCCAAATTCACCGACTCTGCATTTTTGGGCGGCTGTGTCGGTAAGGCAGGGGTTGGGTCGAGTGGAGGAACTGGCAGCGGCTGGGTCGGCGCAGCGGGCGGGTTAGCTGCCAAGGATATTGGGGGAGGAGCCGTTGAAGAGGGGGAGGGAGCGACCGAAACGGGGGTTTCGGTCGCGGCTGTCACCGCGGGTGCCGTGGCAGCCCTAACCGGAGCCGCTGGAGAGGCGGGCGGCGGCAGAACGGCGATCGCCCCCGTTACAGCCGCCGGTTGAGCGGTGGGCAACAGCCCCATCAGCGTCACTTCTAGCCACAAGCGAGGTTGTGAGCTGTTTCGCACTTGAATTTCGTGATCCTGCAAATGCCGCTGGCTATGCTGCAACCACTCTGAAGGCAATGGCTGCACCAGCGCGCACATGTCGGCCCAAGTTGGCGCAGTAATGGCGACCAAGTCACTGCGGCTAGGCGCAGTTTTGGCAATCAACAGATCTCGATAAAAGCTGGTGAGGTTTTGCAGCACGATGAGCGGCTCTCTGCCTCGATCCATCAGACGACGAACGCTGTCGAGAATCGCCTCGGGTTGAGATTGGGCGATCGCCCGCACGAGATCGAGCAAATCTCGCTCCGGCACCGCCCCCACTAAATCCCACACGCGCTCAGTGGTGATGTCACCCTCTAACAGGCTCAGCTGATCCAGCAAACTCTCGGCATCGCGTAGTCCACCCTGGGCAATTTGCGAGACGAGTTGCACCGCATCGTCTTGAATGGGAATCGCTTCTTTTTGGGCGATCGCCCGCAAATGCTGCGCCATCGCCTCTAGGGGAATGCGGCGAAAATCGAACCGCTGACAGCGTGAAATGATAGTGGGCAGCACCCGCTGAGGGTCAGTCGTGGCTAGCACAAACACCACCCGATCTGGCGGTTCTTCTAACGTTTTTAATAGCGCATTAAACGCTGCATTCGACAGCATGTGAACTTCGTCGATCACATACACCTTGTACCGACACTGCACCGGGGCAAACTGGGCCCGCTCAATAAGTTCACGGATGTTGTCTACCCCCGTATTGCTAGCCGCGTCGATTTCGATCACGTCGAGCGAGCTGCCTCGCGTGATGTCGCGACAGGCCTGACACTGCCCGCAGGGGTCTGGCGTGGGCTGCGCTGCGGTGAGGCAATTGAGGGATTTTGCAAAAATGCGAGCGCTAGAGGTTTTGCCTGTGCCGCGGGCGCCGGTGAACAGGTAAGCGGGGGCAATGCGCCGCTGCCGCAAGGCGTTTGAGAGCGTTGTGGCGATCGCCTCTTGCCCCACCAACTCTGCAAAAGACTGAGGCCGATATTTATGATGCAGCGGTTCGTAAGGCATGAGCAATGAAGACCTGTGGGCACGCGGGAATGCGCTCTTTATTTAGAGTACGCGATCGCCCTACGAAAACAAATGCACTAAATCACCACCGCGTTGAAGGCTGCTGAATGCCTCACCTACTCCGTGGGAACACCTACCTGCCCGTTCCGGTCACACCACCTAGCACCATTTGAGGACATATTCATGTTGAGGTTAAACCGCTGGCGCTCCCCTGCTGCTTTGCTGCTGGCATTGGGAGTCACGACCACCACGCTGCTACCTGCCGTGCTGGCAGTGCCCGCTCTGGCACAAGACTCGACCCGACTAGCACAGCGCATTGACACCCGCGCCATGCTGCCTCGGGGCACCCAAATTGAGGTGTTTGCTGAAAATGAACGGGTGATTGTGACCCCCGAAGAAACCAGCAGTCTCCGTCTGACAGTGGCTGAAAATGTGCGCGATCGCCAAGGCATTGTCGTCATCCCCGCGGGCAGCATCATCGAAGGGGAACTGCGCCCCTCCCGCTCAGGTACGCAATTCTTCGCCCAAGAGGTGATCCTGCGCAGCACCAACGAACGGCTGGCCTTGGATGCCGATTCTAATATCGTGACCCGACGGCAAATGGTGTCACGCCGAACGAATCCCGATGTTCTGCGCGGTGCGGCCATTGGCAGTGCAGCAGCAGCAGTCGTGGCCGAAATTTTTGGCCGGATTGATTTCGGAGATGTGCTAGCAGGAGCTGGGCTTGGCGTCTTGGGCGAGCTATTGCTGACGCGTCAGCGAGAGGTTGAAGTCGTGGTGGTCTTCCCTGAAACCGATCTCGACCTACAGCTCACGTCAGACTTTGAAGTGTTCAGCAATAGCGCCCTACGCCCCAGTGATAGGCGCGATGTGCGCGACACGCGGGATGTGGATGGGCGCCGCAGCGACGACGGATATTTTTATCGAGATGAGCTGGGTCGCCCCGACGGCTCTACGTCTCGGTCTAACACGCCTATCCGTCGAGTTGATGAGCGGCAGCGGTTGATTGATTTATGGCGCAGCCGTAACCGAGTCAATTGATCCACACTGGCAAGTCGGTTCAATCCATGAGCTTAATCCATGAATAGGGCATCTACCACTGGGTCTGCTCCATACCGAATCACATCGGTACAGGGCAGACCTGTTTCGTGATGCGCTTGGGCGATCGCCCGTGTTGCCTCGTCATCACTCAAGTGGAAGGTGTTGAGGGCGATCGCCACCACCTTCGCCGCGGCAAACGCACCCCCTGCCGTCGCCACCGTTTCATACACCCGCACTACCTCAGGCAAGGGCGGAATGGGCACCTCCGGGAAATTGTGGATGTGGGTTTGCTGCGCCCGATGCACTAAGACAAGATGGGTGGGCTGGCTGCCCCGCAACAGCGGCAGCGTGGCCGTCGAAGCGGGGTTCATCAGCGACCCCTGCCCCTCGATATGCACCACATCGCAATCGGCCCCCTGCCGCAGCACCGCCTGCTCTACCGCACCCGAGGCAAAATCTACCCGAATTGCATCGAGCGGGATGCCATCGTGCCCCAGCATCAGCCCGGTTTGGCCCGTCGCCACAAAGTGCGATCGCAGCCCCCGTTGCTGACAGGTGCGGTGCAGCTCTAAGCTCGTAGACATTTTGCCCACGCTCATATCGGTGCCGACCGTCAACACACGACGACAGGCGAGCGATCGCGCTTTGCCACTGCCAGAGGTCAGCCCTGCGGGTTCCTGCCGCACATCCCAAATCCATTGGCCAGGTTTTAGCTGCGCCGACAGGGTGGGGTCGGTCGCCATCGCCACATGCAGCCCATTCACCACGCTAAGCCCAGCGGCCACGGCCTCTCGCACTTCCTGCTGCCAAGGCTCTGGCAACGCCCCACCCAAGGGCGCAATTCCCAAACTCAGCACCGTTGGTGAATAATCCAGCGCCGCCTTGACTGAGGGCACAATGGGTACCGTGCGGGGAATCCCGGTTAGCGCAGTCAAATCTTCGCCTGCACAGGTTTGATCAATCACCGCCACAATGGGCAGATCGCTATAGCGCAATAGAGAAATTCCAGTTTTGCCGCGAGGCGAGGTAGTGCCGCCATGCAGCAAAATGGCAACGCGATCCTGTGGGTTGAGCATGGGCAGCATGACCTAGGCAGAAGGGTTGAATAGGATCGATCGTCCCATCGCCGGAAGCAGTCTGGGAGTGCATTCCACGGTGGAGCATCCCGGGGCGATCGCCCACCCGATTCATCCACCCCGACTCTAAGCGAAAATCAGGCAAATTCCTACCATTGCATTTTTGCCATACCGATTCGACGTAAAATTCAGAACATTGGCTACTGCAACCTGCCCTTATCGGGTTAAGCTAGCTAACCCATTGGATACTTCGTTTCTGCTAGACTGCAATGCGCTTCGACAAAATTTTGATCGCCAATCGGGGTGAGATCGCCCTACGAATCTTGAGAACCTGCGAAGAGATGGGCATCTCAACCGTTGCGGTACATTCCACCATCGACCGCAATGCGCTGCATGTACAGTTGGCAGACGAAGCGGTTTGCATTGGCGAACCGCCTAGCAGCAAAAGCTATCTCAATGTGCCTAACATTATTGCGGCGGCCCTGACTCGCAACGTCAGCGCCATTCATCCGGGCTATGGGTTTTTAGCAGAAAACGCCCGCTTTGCCGAAATCTGCGCCGATCACCAAATTACCTTTATTGGCCCGAGCCCAGAGTCGATGAGGGCGATGGGAGACAAGTCTACGGCTAAAGAAACCATGCTCCGGCTGGGGGTGCCTACGGTGCCGGGCAGCGATGGCCTGTTGGCAGATGAAAAAGCGGCATTGGTCACCGCTCGCGACATTGGCTACCCCGTGATGATTAAAGCTACAGCAGGCGGCGGCGGCAGAGGCATGCGCCTCGTGCGCGATGAGAGCCTACTGGTGAAGTCATTTTTGGCCGCTCAGGGAGAAGCGGAAGCGGCATTTGGCAACCCCGGCGTGTATCTGGAGAAATTTATTGAGCGCCCTCGCCATGTAGAATTTCAGATC
>JBGTOF010000249.1:0-2622 GCA_041742695.1 Elainellales cyanobacterium
CTGACCCAGGGACTGTTCCCATTGGGCGATCGCCTCATCTAGCACCAGCTCTCGCAACAGCTGCGGCAACATTTGATAGCCCGCCAGCACCTGCAGCAGCCTCTCCGCTTCTATTTCGCGATTCCCAACTTTTAACACTACAGTCATGCGCGAACCCGGGGGATTAACTACTTGCGCAAACGCGTCTGAAACCTCTGCCTCTAAGATTATGGGTCTATGAATTCAAAATCCTAGAATTACTTACAAAAATTACAGCCTTTCGGTACAGTTTTCTGCTCTGCACCTATGGTAATGCGCTGCAGCAGACATGAAACTTGACTGTTTAACTATCAGGGGCGATCGCACTGATTATGCTAAGTCTCTTTACAGCACTCTTGACCCAAATCAGCCCTATTGTGAGTGAATCGACCCTATTGGGAAGCCTGACCTCGTGAGCGATTAAGACATGGCGACAGACCAACGCCTAGCGCCCCGCATGCACACGAGCCTAACGCCGCGCTTTTTGGGCACAGCGCCCTGGGCAGCTTGTTCTGGGCAACATGCACCCGTGCTAGGCAACTCCCTAAGCATTCCCGTATTTATACGAATCAGCACGCGGGTTTGGATTCCTCACCCTGTTCCCTGCATGAAGCATTGAAGAAGCGAGCGTTAAATTCCCGCATGCCCTAGCGCGAGCGCTGTTACTAGCATCCCCAGCACCAGAAACGGCTGGGCGCTGGCCTGATACTTCACGTCGTTCTCCAACGGGGCACGCAAGAAGTACATGTCTTGAAAGGTGATTTGAGGAATAATCAGCAAAATCAAAATCACCGCATATAGGTTTTGATGGATGCCGATCAGGTAAGCTGCCACCCCTGCCTGAAATACATCGATCATCAGCACACAAATCCACGCAGCGGTCGTGACGCCAAACATCACGGGCAGAGAGTTGAGGCCAAGCTGGCGATCGCCCTCCACACTCTTAAAGTCATTGACGATGGCGATCCCCAGCCCCGACAAGCTATAGAACAGCGTCAATACCACAATCGTCGCGTTCAGCTCCCCAAACAACGCATGGCCAGCCCACCACGGCAACGCAATATAGCTCGCACCCAGCGCATAATTTCCCAGCCAGCCGTTTTTCTTTAGCTTTAGCGGTGGCGCAGAATATATATAGGACAGATACGACCCTCCAACCGCTAGCGCCGTCAGCGTCGGAAAGCGGTGACCGGCCCACTGATCCAACCCATAGGCCACGGCAATCCCCGCGAGCAGTAGAACTAAAATCTGCGTCGTTACTTGGGGAATCGAAATTGCACCCGAGGGGATAGGGCGATAGGGTTCGTTAATAGCGTCAATATCGCGATCATAAAAATCGTTGATGGTCTGGGTATAACCCGCCAACAGCGGCCCCGACATCAGCATACAGGCCGCCGCAATTAGCACATGCTCAAGCGACCAGCGATAGCCCCCGCCCGACGCTGCGCCGCACACGACACCCCAAATCAGGGGAATCCAGGTGATGGGCTTCATCAACTGCAGCCGGATTTTCCAAATATTGGTCTCACCAGGCTGCGCTCCCTTCATGCCCAGCATTTGCCGGGTTTTGGCAGTGCGATCGCCCCGATTGGCTGCCTCACCATTAACAGCGTCTTCGGGCAACGAATTCTGAACTTGCGACTCCTGGGATTGAGACTCTGGCGATGGGGTAGTGGACTCTGTCATAACCTCAAGTGTCTCGTGAAGTGTTTATTTGCGCTCTGTCTGTATACACCTTGCTGCATCAAAAGCCCAGAAAGCTAACCTGCAGCCCCGCAGCGAGCAGCCGACGTTAATCCGAGCCTTTTTCAAGAACACGATGTTCGAGCTTACTCACATCTTGTACCATTTTCAAGCACTGTCCCTTGATTAGGAAGCAATCTGGCCAAATTGCCAGGAAAGTAGCCCCACTGAGATCGCACCTGCCTGAGGAAGGCGCTACAGCCCAGAGTCAGCCCACGCAACCCAGCAAATGTCATAGGTCAAGAAAGACGACACTCGAAATAGGCAATGCTCAAGATGCAATGCAGCTCAATCTATCTGACTTACTACTCATACTGACAGCATCTCAAGTAGCACCGAGCGACATCAAAAGCCATCTGAGCAAATCTATTGAGGTAGTTGGCTCGTTGTGCAGCCTCCTGAGCCTAACAACGACAGGTCATAGACGAAGATTTCGAACCGCCACTTAGCGCCATCAATTAGCGACCCCAAGACTCAATCAATAAAGTGAACGCAACTTGATAGAAATTAGATGAAACGCTTTTTCATCTTCAGGTTAAGATTATGCTGAACGCCAACCCAAAAGACATCGCTCAAACATGCAAGATTAATGCACAACTGGGCATCATTTTTTTAGGGTTCCGTTTTGTTTGATTTGCGCTAAATTTGAGTTGACTGAACTAGAGCCAGATTAATGATTAGACGGAAAAAGATCGAACCTTTGCTAGGCGAACCGCTGTTAGCGAAAGTAAAACAGCTAGAAAACCTCACCAAAGAGGAAAAGGCAAAAGAATGCGGCTACTACTCCATCACAAAAAATGGTGTAGAGCGCGTCAATATGATGAAGTTCCTGAATGCTTTGATTGAAGCTGAGGGAATTGA
>JBGTOF010000262.1:0-4397 GCA_041742695.1 Elainellales cyanobacterium
AAGCGCAAGGCGTTCGAGCAATAGTTTATCGACCCACTGACGGGTGGCTAAGTCAATGGGTTGCCGAGTGGCGTTCTCCACAAACTGTCGTCCGCACTCCTGACAGCGGAATCTGGGTTTACCGTAATGAGTGTGTCCGTATTTGATAATCTGAGCGGATTGGCACTTAGGACAGTTCATGGAATTGTCTGGGAGCATTGAGGTTTCTAGTTCATTAGCCTACCATTACTATTCAGCACTACCCTAGTTTTAATACTGATTCCGCTAGCATCACAGTTCTGAGTAATGTGTGAACGAGGGCTGAGGGATGGATTGAGCTTAATCCACCCCCACTTCTCATCCGTTAAGTAGGCTCATCATTTTACTTAAAAGAATTGTAAATAAGGTTGAGACTTTAGACTAGTTAGATGACAGGTTTTGACAATACTTAATAATTTAAAAATACTCTGATTCAGCCTATTCACGCTTTAGATACAGATAAATAAATCACACTCTGGCAGATAGCAATACTCTAGAGTGTTGCAAGGCAGTTATCCAGCAAACGATTGCTGTATATGAATCACAATAGTGGCTTGCATCTTCAGTAGTAGTAGTCACTGTCTAAAAATTAACTCATTCTTGGTACTGTTTCTGCTCCTTATGATGCTCCATTGATCTATCCATTGAATGAGGAAGATATAGACCTTGATTTTTATACTAATAGTAACGATATAAGTAGGAGCCAAAAGTTATGAGTAACGAACAAGATCACGTATTACAAAATAGTGATGAAGAAAATAGCACTCGCACCAATCAGCCGATGACAAAGGAAGAGGCTGATCCTAAGCAAAAGCAGGCGCACAGAGAAGAGATCAGAGAGCGTGGTAGTGAGCTAACGGTCAATCCGGGCGATCGCCCTGATCCCAATGCATCCCTCGAAGACAAAGCAACTCAAGTTGCTGTAGATGCTCCAGATATTACGGGAGACCACATCGTCGTTCCGACCTATTTTATGGTCGAAGAACCCAATGGCGAAGAGAAAGCATTACATCACGTTAAAGATGCAGAAGAGATTTCTGATGTGATTCGGCAAGCGCGAGTAGATGAGGATGGAAATCGGATTTGGTCGTAATCGGTTGTAATCATTAATTAAATGACACGCTGACGGCTGTCGATCCGCTTCGACCTAAGGCTTACGTTGACTCTCCACGATTCATAAAATAAGGAAAAACCGTGACTCAAACTAAAAACCCACAACCGCCTCAAGAGCAGGAACGCCGCCCTGGGTTGGAATCAGAGATGACGCCTAAGCCAGAGTTTCAATCTCCTGAGTATCGTGCTAGCGAGCGGTTGCAAGGGAAAGTTGCGCTCATTACCGGCGGGGATAGTGGCATCGGTCGTGCGATCGCCGTGCTCTTTGCCAAAGAAGGCGCAGATGTGGCAGTTTCCTATCTGAATGAACATGGCGATGCAGAAAAAACAAAGAGCTTCGTTGAAGCGGAAGGGCAGCATTGTCTGCTGCTGCCTGGAGACATTGGTGATGAGACATTTTGCCGAAGCTTGGTTGAGCGAACGGTCAGTGATCTGGGGCAGTTAGACATTTTGGTGAATAATGCTGCCGAACAGCACCCTCAAGACAGCATTGAAGACATCACAGCTGAACAGCTTGAGCGAACCTTTCGCACGAACATCTTCAGCATGTTCTATCTAACCAAAGCGGCAGTGCCCTATCTTAAAGCGGGCAGCAGCATTATCAACACCACGTCTGTGACCGCCTATCAAGGGAAGAAGCAGCTGTTGGATTATTCCGCAACTAAGGGTGCAATCGTGGCATTTACGCGATCGCTCTCCCATGCACTAATTGAGAAGGACATTCGGGTCAACGGGGTAGCACCGGGGCCCATCTGGACGCCACTGATTCCGTCCACGTTTCCCGAGGACAAAGTTGCTAGCTTTGGTCAACAGGTGCCGATGCAGCGAGTTGGACAACCTGAAGAAGTTGCCACCTGCTATGTGTTTCTGGCTTCACAGGATGCCTCCTATATTTCCGGCCAAATTCTGCACCCTAATGGGGGCAACGTGGTGAATGGATAGGGCGAGCAGCAGTTTCGCCGGTTGCTCAATTGGTGCATTACCCCAGGGGTGACAAAGGCTGCCCCATTGCTAGAGCAGGATGCGCCTTGAGAATATCGAGAAACGCATAGACCGCAGGCGGATAAAGCGCCTCAGCAAGAACAATAGCGCCAATCGTGCGTTCTAGCGGGGCAGGCAGTGAAAATACCTGCACGTTAGCTGGAATAGGTTCTGCGGCAAGGCGCGGCAAAACCGTGGCGCCCAGCCCTTGGGCCACGAGCCCCACAATTGCAGCGTCCGTGCCCACCTCATAGGCCACGTTGAGGCGATGCCCATGGGTACGAACATGGGCATAGACATCGCGCATCATCAAATAATCGATCGGCGGCATTACCAAAGGCTGAGTACTTAAGTCCTGCCAGGTGAGCTGAGCGCCCTGGAGCCGGAAAGAGGCTGGGAATAATGCCACTACCTCATCTCGTAGCATCTCCCAACTGTCGAACTCATCGCTCACAGGCAGCAGCGTAAACCCAATTTCGGCCTTGCCGTCGGTCAGCGCGGCCTCTACCTGGGGGCAGTCGTCGTGTTCAGTCAGGCTTACGTTTATGTGGGGAAACCGCTGATGAAACTCGGCAATGACTGCCGGTAGCAAATGTGTGGCTATGCTCCGAAAGGATGCTAAGCGAATGTGCCCGCCCCGCAGCCCTCGAGCGGCGTTGGCGACCTCGGTAATTGCCTCGGCCCGAGTCACTATGTCTTGAGCGTGCTCTACAACTTGCTGCCCTACTGGGGTTAACCGCGCCCCATGCCGTCCCCGCACCACGAGGATCACGCCCAGATGATTTTCTAAGGCGGCGATCGCATGACTCACTGCAGACTGAGACATATCAAGTTGCAGTGCCGCTTCGCTAAAATTACCGTGCTCTGCAACAGCAACCAAGATCCGAAGCTGCGAGAGCTTCATCTGATTTTGAGGATTAGCTTTCATAAAGAGGGTGCTCTAGAGCAAGACCCGATGTCATACTGCAATCGGTGTACAGAACCCACGCTTCTGAAGCAGCCCCTAGAAGAGCGTAAACCGCTGATGGGGCAAAGGTTTCATGTGGCACTAGGAAACAACGATTCTGAATTGCAGTATGAACAGATCGTTTAGTTTAGCGCCCAACGATAGAAAAAACGGTAGCTTTAGCCATAGACTGCTTCGGTTCATGCGTTTGAGAATATAACTGAGGCTATTAAACAAATAGGACATAACACTCTTCAATGACTCTAGCGGTAGATAATTTAGGATATGAGGGTTAGGAGCTAAGTAGAGAAGATGGTAGTTCCGCGTACAGCTAAGTCAACCGTACGATTTGTAGATGAATATTGCGAAAGTTACCGAGACCTCTTTGTTGAGGCAAGAAGCTTCGAAGCATTTAAGCATCTGCATTTGGGGATGATATCTGAGGCGAAGCGAAAATCACTGCCCGCCATTACGAAGGTCATAGGATTACCCAACGCCCAATCCTTGCAACAGTTTCTGGTCAAATCTCCATGGCATGCAGACGACTTGAGACAACGCCGAATAGAATTCATTCTCTCAGTCTTGGGCCGTCGAAAACTAGTGCTGGTGATTGATGAAACAGGAGACCGGAAGAAAGGACAGGCAACGGACTATGTTAAGCGGCAGTACATCGGCAACTTGGGCAAAGTAGAGAACGGAATTGTCCCAGTCGATGCCTATGGCGTGATTGACAACATCACCTTTCCCTTGACGTTTGCAATCTACAAGCTAAAAGATCGATTAAAAGCGGGAGACTGTCATCGCACCAAACCCGTCATCGCTGCGGCGATGGTTCAAGAACTCTGTCAATTAGGGTTTCAGTTTGAGTTGGTTCTCGCCGATAGTGCCTATGGGGAAAGCGGGAGTAGTTTCGTTAGGACACTGTGTCAACTAGGACTCCCCTATTGCCCGCCCGCAAAGGAGAGGCCCCCAAGCCTCGCAGCATTGGTGGCTCGCTGCGTCAGCTGGCCGATGCGCGCTCAGCCCGCAATGGCCGATCGGCTAGCGAGTCCTGATGGCTCGGCAAACCAGGTTTCAATCGCACTTAAATTGTTCTCGATCGCAGCCGTCTGATGAAACACATTAAGCTCAGCAAATTTTGGGATAGCTTGTGGTCGAGCTACTGGTTTTTGCCGACGCTGATGGCCGCCGGGGCGATCATCCTGGCCTTTACCCTGCTGGCCCTTGATCGCTCAAGTTCTATTGATGTTGATGATATTAGTGCCTTGAACTGGATTTACCAGGGAGGGGCCGATGGGGCACGGGCCGTGCTGTCGGTGATCGCGGGGTCAATGGTCAC
>JBGTOF010000292.1:0-2671 GCA_041742695.1 Elainellales cyanobacterium
TATTAGCCATATCGTGCAACAGCCCGGCGCATCGGCCCAAGTGCAAATGGTCTATGGATTTGTAGACAGTGCGCCACGCCGCACTCGCACAGGCAAGCAACAGCTGGTGCTATCAGTCTTTCAGGTGCGTGCGGCAGACCGTGTCGCCGATCGCGCTGCCTCAGAGGGACTTTCTGATGAATCTTCTACGGCCCTTCCCCAACTTGTCACAGGGCGTCTTTACCTCACAGCTCCCCCTCGCGAAGCGATGCGAGAGGTGCAAGTGCCTGACGATGCGGTTGACGGAGACAGTGCTGAGTCTGGTGAGACTACTGATTTATTAGAGGCTGGGTCTGACGATCCAGCGTCTGCTCGGCAACGCTCGGAGTCTATGCCAGATGCCGTTGCCAATATTCACCCTGGGCAGATGGTGATTGCGCGGGGCTTTCTCTATGCGCCTACGGCGGCGTCTAACCCTGGCCAGTTTGACTTTCAGGCCTATTTAGCGCGGCGAGGCATCTTTACGGGAATGAGTGCCGCGGTGGTGCAATCCATCGATGGGGCGGGACGATTTCCGCAGCAGTTGACCGTGCCTCGTCGAATGAGCCGCACCCTTCAGTCTGGCCTATGGCAACTGCGGCAGCGCATTGTGCGATCGCACGCAGCCGGGTTAGGGCAGCCGGAAGGCGCACTCATCAGCGGCATGCTGCTAGGGCGCCATGCGGTGGATGTGCCCCACGATATTCGCGATCGCTTTGCCAGCGTTGGACTGGCCCATACTCTGGCGGCGTCGGGGTTTCATGTGTCGCTGCTGCTCGGGGTGATGCTGTGGCTAACGCAGCGCAGTTCTGCACGCTGGCGGCTTGGTGTCTGTTTGGGGTTTTTGTTGCTGTATGTGGGGTTAACCGGTGTGCAGCCATCTGTGTTGCGGGCGGCACTTATGGGCGGGGCGGTGGTGCTGGCAACGGTGTTAGAGCGGCAGATTAAGCCCTTGGGATCGCTGCTGTTGGCGGCGCTGCTGTTGCTGGTGCTGAACCCGCTGTGGATTTGGGAATTGGGCTTTCAGCTGAGCTTTTTGGCGACGCTGGGCTTGCTGGTGACAGCCCCCTGTGTGCAACGGCAGTTAGACTGGTTACCGCCGGCGATCGCCCCTCTCATTGCCATCCCCATTGCGGCCTATGTGTGGACGCTACCGTTGCAGATGCATGCGTTTGGCGTGGTGTCGGTCTATAGCATTGGCATTAATGTGGTGACCGCGCCCTTGGTGTCGGTGATGACGCTGGGTGGGGCGATCGCCGCTGCCGTGGGTGTTCTGTCGCCAATGGTGGGGAGTTGGGTCGCGTCGGTTTTGTATTACCCCACCCATGGATTATTGCTGCTGGTGGAGTGGGTCAGCCAGTTGCCCGGCAATGGGTTTGCTACAGGAACCATCACTGTAGTTCAAGTGGGGCTGCTGTATGCGGTCTATGGCTTGGTGTGGGGGGTGACGAGGATGCAGCGGCATTGGTGGGTAATGGGGGTGCTCTGCGTGGGACTGGTGGCACTGCCTGCATGGAGCCGCACCCAACAGCAGTTTCAAGCCACGATTCTAACCACCGTGGATGCCCCTGTGATGGTGGTGCAAAAGCCCGGAGAGGTGGGCTTGATTGGTAGCTTAAGCGAGCGCGATGCGGACTATGTGGTGCTGCCGTTTTTGCGAACGCAGGGCATTAACCGGCTAGACTGGGCGATCGCCCTTCAGCTACCCCAAACCAGCGCGGGCTGGCGGCAGGTATTGCAGCAGGTGTCCATTCGTACTCTTTACAACGCATCGACGCTAGCGATCGATCCGTCGCAGCCGTTGCACCAAGATCTGCTCCACAAATTGGGAAGTCGCGGTGGGCGATCGCCCTTTTTACCTCTGAATCAAGCGATCGCCATTGGCTCGATGCCCGTGCGGCTGATTTCACTGAACCCTATCGTGCTGCGGTTTCAACTGGGAGACTTGATCTGGCTGATGCTGGGCGATCGCCCGACCCGCGATCGCCCCACCCCTGTGTTTGCCAACGTGCTCTCTGCCGCCCATGTGCTGTGGTTTGATGGCAGACTGGCAGACCGAGCGGTGATTCAGACGGTAAACCCAAGAGTGGCGATCGCCTCGGGTGCAGTGCCTGCTGCCGACCTGCAAGCTTGGCTCCGGCAAACCGATATCCAGTTTCTGGCTGCCGAACGCGATGGTGCAGTGCAGTGGAGTCCAAAAGTTGGGTTTTCTCGCTACAACCTTGCCGATGCAGAGTAAGATAGTGAATGCTTCACCCAGGAGAGGTGGCAGAGCGGTTGAATGCGCTTGACTCGAAATCAAGTTTGGGGTCAAACTCAACGGGGGTTCGAATCCCCCCCTCTCCGTTTTATTGGTTAATGCGAGTTCAGATACTAAACCAACACGGTTTTATGCATGGGCTGAACTGGCGGTATAAAGGTATAGCGCTTAACGCGCTGGTTTGAGTATTGGGTGCTGTAAACCTTTGCTTTGAAGAGGGTTCGCAACACTAATTGTTCTGATCAACCTATCATATCAAGTCCGGCTAATCACCCTTATAATAGTGAAGTTGAAAGGCGAGGATAATAGGTGATGGGGCGTCGTCTTACCCTGGCATCACATTTGAGCACTGAGGAATTAGAACAGCGCTATAAATCGGCTAAGAGCGGGATT
>JBGTOF010000164.1:0-3547 GCA_041742695.1 Elainellales cyanobacterium
AGCGGTAACGCCATCATCGGTGCGATACGATGCATATATCGCGTGACTACGTTGCAGGGTTAGCGAGGCCAAACATGGAGACACAAGAGCGCTGTCGAGGCTGTCTGCTAGGGTTAGCAGCAGGCGATGCGGTTGGCACCACAGTCGAATTTAAATCGCGCGGGTCGTTTTTGCCCCCTACAGATATGGTGGGTGGCGGGCCGTTTAACCTGGCTCCCGGCCAATGGACGGACGACACCTCAATGGCGCTGTGTTTGGCGACGAGTCTGATCGAACAGGGCACCTTTGATGCGGTCGATCAAATGGAGCGCTACTGTCGATGGCAGGACGATGGCTATCTCAGCAGTACAGGTCGCTGCTTTGACATTGGCAACACCGTGAGTCAGGCGCTGCGCCATTACAAGGCGACAGGCGATCCCTTCAGCGGGCCGACTGATCCCCACTCGGCGGGCAACGGCTGCTTGATGCGGCTGGCTCCCATTCCGCTGTTCTACTTCCCCGATGGCGATCGCACCCGCCATTTTGCGGGAGAGAGTGCCCGCACGACCCACGGCGCAACGGAGTGCATAGACGCGAGCCGCTTGTTTGGGGAGCTGATCCACCGGGCGTTGTCTGGAATGTCTAAGGCCGAGGTGCTGTTTGGGCCGGTTGCCGACGACCTGACTGCGCCACTGGTGCGGGCGATCGCCCAAGGCGATTACCGTGACAAAGCCGTCCAAGATATCCACGGAACAGGCTACGTGGTGCAAAGTTTAGAAGCGGCTCTCTGGTGCTTTTGGCATACCGAGAGCTTTGGTGAAGCCATTCTTGCCGCGGCCAACCTCGGCGATGATGCAGACACCACCGCCGCCATCTGCGGGCAAGTGGCAGGCGCCTACTATGGCGAGTCGGGCATTCCCCAATCGTGGAGAGAGGCCCTCACGATGCAAGCCGAGATTGCACTGCTGGCAGATCAGCTCTATGCAGCCAGCGGCTGATCTCTGGTAGCCATCGCGCTAATTTCAGCCTAACGTCCGCTTCGAGTTCTTTTCACGATTAATTTCTCATGACTCTTAAATATGCCTATTTCCCCGGCTGCGTTGCTCAGGGTGCCTGCCGCGAACTGTATCAATCTACTGCGGCGCTAACCCAGGCCTTGGGCATTGAGCTGGTAGAGCTGAAGAAGGCTTCGTGCTGCGGGTCGGGCACGTTTAAAGAAGACTCGCAACTCTTGGAAGATACCGTGAATGCACGCAATATTGCGTTGGCAGAGTCGCTGCAACTGCCGCTGCTGACCCATTGCAGCACCTGCCAGGGGGTGATTGGGCGCGTGGACGATCGCCTGAAGCAGGCCGAGACCGACAATCCGGCTTATTTGAACCAGGTGAATGGGCTGCTCAAGCAAGAAGGCTGTTCGCCCTATCGGGGCAGTACCGAGGTGCGGCATCTGCTGTGGGCACTGGTGGGCGATTTTGGCCTAGAGGCGCTAGCAGAGCGGGTGACGCAGCGCCTCAGCGGGTTGAAGTGTGCTGCGTTCTATGGCTGCTACCTGTTGCGGGCGCAAGACCACCTGCCCTATGATGACCCCCACGATCCCCAATCGATGGAAAATGTGTTTCGCACGGTGGGCGCCACGCCGGTTTACTATCGCGGGCGGACTCAGTGCTGCGGCTGGCCGCTGGCGAGCTACGCTACGGAGCAGTCGTTTCAAATGGCGGGCGGCCACATTCAAGAGGCGATCGCCGCTGGTGCGGATTGCATCGTCACACCCTGTCCGCTGTGCCACCTCAACCTCGATTCGCGTCAGCCCGAGGTAGAAGCGGTGATTGGGCGATCGCTCAACCTACCCATTCTGCACCTGCCCCAGCTAGTGGCCCTGGCGCTGGGCATCAGCCCTCAGCAATTGGGGCTAGACCGTCATGTGGTTTCAACCCAGCCCGTGCTGAAAAAACTCGGCTTGCTAGCCTCCTCCAGTCTGTAGCCTGAGAGCGTAAGTGGGCGTCTCACTCGCGTTTGGGCTGACCGTGCTGACTGGGGCTTATGCTCTCAGGCATATTTCGGGAGGACACTTCAACCCCGCCGTATCCTTATTAAGCCCGCGCCGTGCGCGGGTTTTTTGTATCTCCTCAACAGCAACCCCGCGCAGTCAGGGTTCACAACAATTGCCCCATCAAAATTTCCCAATCAACCGATCGCTTGCAATATACCCCAGGCAGGGCTGCTATTCTGAGTGGAGCGATCGCCCCGATCGCATTTAGAAGGGTGGGTTAAATATGGCAGAGCGGCTTCAGAACTATATCAACGGGGCCTGGTGTGAGGCCTCTACCGCAGACTATTTAGACGTCGTGAACCCAGCGACCACGGAGGTGGTGGCCGAAGTGCCCCTGTCGCCTGCTGCCGACATCGCTGCCGCTGCCGAGTCCGCTGCCACCGCCTTCAAAACCTGGCGACGAGTGCCCGTGGGCGATCGCATTCAGTATCTGTTCGCCCTCAAGGGGCTGATGACCGATCATCTTGATGAGCTGGCGCGCACCATCACTCTAGAGTGCGGCAAAACCGTGGCCGAGGCCAAAGCCGAGATGCAGCGGGCCATCGAGAATGTAGAAGTAGCCTGTAGTGCGCCGCTCATGCTGCAGGGCGATGTGTCAGAAGATATTGCGCGGGGCATTGATGAGCTGATGATTCGGCAGCCGTTGGGGGTTTGTGCGGCGATCGCCCCCTTCAACTTTCCGGGCATGATTCCCTTCTGGTTTTTGCCCTATGCGATCGCCTGTGGCAATACCTACATCCTCAAACCCTCCGAAAAAGTGCCCCTCACCCTGCGGCTGGTGATGCAGTTGATTGAGCAGACGGGACTGCCGCCAGGGGTGGTCAACCTAGTCAACGGCGCAAAGGATGCCGTCGATGCCATCTTAGATCATCCCGCTATTCGGGCCGTGAGCTTTGTCGGGTCTAGCCCTGTGGCGAAGTATGTGTATGGGCGGGCAGCGGCAAACGGCAAACGGGTGCAGTGTCAGGGCGGAGCCAAAAATCCCATCATTGTGTTGCCCGATGCCGATGTAGCGATGACCACCCGCATCACGATGGATAGCGCCTTTGGCTGTGCGGGGCAGCGCTGTTTGGCGGCGTCGCTGATGGTAACCGTAGGCAAGGCAACGGAACCCTTTACCGAGGCGATCGCCGAAGCCGCTAAAGCACGGGTGGTGGGCTTTGGCCTAGACGAGGGCGTGCAGATGGGGCCAGTAATCAATGCTCAAAGCCGCGATCGCATTCACGATCTGATTGCCCAAGGCATCGAAGAAGGCGCTAAGCCGTTGGTCGATGGGCGCAACCCTAGCGTGTCTGGCTATGAGCGCGGCAGCTTTGTGCGCCCCACCCTGCTGCAAGATGTGCGTCCCGACAGTCGCATTGCCCAAACGGAGGTGTTTGGCCCGGTGCTCGGGATGCTGCATGTAGACACCATTGATGAGGCGATCGCCCTAGTGAATGGCGGGCAATGGGGCAACATGGCTTGCCTCTTTACCAGCAGCGGTGCTGCCGCTCGCCAGTTTCGCTATGAGGCCGAGGC
>JBGTOF010000314.1:0-56415 GCA_041742695.1 Elainellales cyanobacterium
GGGGAGGCTTAGCCGCCCCAAAATCGTCCAACTGCGTAAGTCCTACTAGAGATTAGTCACCACTATCTGCACTCCAGGCCACGGTGGCAGCGGCGGGGGGGTTTGGCAATTTAAGCGATACTAGCCATGCTGCGAGCACAAACAGCGATGACACCCATAAACACGCCGTCAGCCCACCAAATTGATACACCGCACCCGACAGCACCGTCCCTGCGAGGCGACCTGCCGAATTCGCCATGTAGTAAAAGCCGACATTCAGCGCTACCTTGTCGTCGTCCGTAAAGGCCAACACCAGGTAGGAATGCACCGCAGAGTTGAATGCAAATACCAAGCCAAACAGCATCAGCCCGGCCACGATCGCCACATTGGGATCAAGAAACTGGGTCGCTAGCAGAATAGCAATAAGGGCGGGCACCACTATCAGCGCGCCCGTCCAAAAGCGGATGGTGCTAGACTGCGGCGGCCGCCCCGAGCCAAACCGTCGAATCAGCGTAGGCGCAAGCGATTGCACAAGGCCGTAGCCAATGACCCACAGGGCTAAAAAGCCGCCGGTCTGAAAGAACGTCCAGCCCAAAATATCCTGCAAAAAAACCGGCAAACCTACCACAAACCATACATCCCGAGAGCCAAACAAAAAGAATCGCGCCAGCGACAAGATGTTGATTTCTCTGCTCTTAGAAAACAGCTGATTGAACTTAATTTTGGCTTTGACTTTGCCCATGCCTTTGGGCAACATCACACCCGTCGTCATGATCGCAACTAGGGCGATCGCCATACTCCACAACGCAGGCGCAAACCCAAACCAGGCCAACAGTGCTGCCCCTACAAAAAAGCCCACGCCCTTCAGCGCATTTTTTGAGCCGGTAAGCACCGCCACCCATTTGAATAACGATGATTGGGCATCTTGCGGCACTACTAAACGAATCGCGCTCTTAGAGCTCATCTTGGTTAAATCTTTGGCAACCCCCGAAAATGCCTGGGATACCATGACAAACAGCACTGCAAACCACTGAGGCCAACCCTGATCTAAGAACGACAGCATGACCAACGCAAACACCTGTAGCCCAATGCCGCTGTAAAGTGTCAGCTTTAGCCCTATTTGTGACCCAATCCACCCACCTAAGAAGTTGGTGACAATCCCAAAGATTTCGTAGAACAAAAATAGCGTGGCGATTTCGAGCGGCGTGTAGCCAATCTGGTTGAAATAGAGCAACACAATCATCCGCAGCGCACCGTCAGTGAGGGTGTAGCCCCAGTAGGCCAGCGTGACGATGGAATAGTCCTTAAGGTTGGCTTTTGACGCAGAAGAAGTCATGGGGAATAGGGGGTGGAGGTGGGGATTGTTTAGGAGTTAGACAGCGCCAATGAATCCCCGATTAGAGGGATAGTGCAACTTTACGAGCCAGCTCCACCATGCGGTTAGAGTAGCCCCATTCGTTGTCATACCAGGCGTAGAGCTTGACATGGGTCTCGTTGACCACCATGGTGGAGAGCGCATCAATGATGGACGATCGCGGGTCGTCCTTATAGTCAATCGAAACGAGCGGACGCTCTTCGTAGCCGAGGATGTCCTTCAGAGGCGCAGTTTCTGAGGCGGTTTTGAGCAGTTGATTCACTTCGTCAACCGTGGTGGGGCGCTCAACTTCAAATACACAGTCGGTCAGGGAGGCGTTGAGGAGGGGCACTCGCACTGCGTGGCCGTTGAGCTTGCCTTTTAACTCGGGATAGATTAAGGCGATCGCCGTAGCTGACCCAGTCGTGGTAGGAATTAGCGACAAATAGGTTGCACGAGCACGACGTAAATCCTTATGCGGCGCATCCACAATCGTTTGGGTGTTGGTGTTGTCGTGAATGGTAGTGATAGAGCCGTGCTTGATCCCCAAGCCTTCATGGATGACTTTAACCACCGGCGCCAGGCAGTTGGTGGTACAAGAGGCTGCCGTCAGCAGATGGTGTTGGTCGGGAGCATAAAGGTGGTCGTTTACACCCATCACTACGTTCAGCGCCTGCTCCTTAACGGGCGCTGCCACAATCACTTTACGAACGCCGCGCTTAAAGTAGGGGTCGAGCGTCTCAGGTGTACGAAACTTGCCAGAGCACTCCAGCACCAGATCCACACCCAAGTCATCCCAAGGCACATCGCCGGGGGTCTTGTATTCAGAGAAACTGAGGGAGCGATCGTCAATCCATACGCGCTCATCTCGGGCCTCAACTTCCGGTGCCCACCGACCATGTACCGAATCAAACTTGAGTAGATGAGCAGCCGTCACAGCTCCGCCCTTTACCTCATTGAGGTGGACAAACTCTAGCTCCGGCCAACCCCACGCTGCCCGCAATGCCAATCGTCCAATTCGTCCAAAGCCATTAATGCCTACTCTGGTTGCCATCTGCGTGCTGCTCTCCTCTGGGGCGGTCTACTGAAACGAGTTTGATAGCAGGGTGTGACCGCATCGCAATTCGCACTTCTGCTTGACGATTACGTGCGATCGCTCATCCCATTCCCCATCATCATTTCAAAAAATCTTGATTTGTCAAGTTATGAAGAACACACAGTCGCTGGCCCAACTCATCCAGAGTAGGTTGATACTGAGCAATACCTTGATGCTGAACAATACCTTGATGCTGAACAATACAAAGAGGACAACACAAAGAAGCACCGCCCCTAGATGCGGTGCCTTTTTGCGACGAATGCGTCAGTCTTTTTTCCTGGGCGCAACGTAAGGGGGCGATCGCCCCCACTGAGAAGATTCCTGACAAAGGCAGAGACGTTCTTGGCAAGAAGTCTCCGCATCTCTAGATCCACATCCCAACCCGCATCCTTTAATCCACACAAGGCCGTGCGGGCAGCAGCGTACTAAATCGTCGAAAGTCCGAAAGATACTGCTCTAGCGTCACAAGCTGCGCCAGATTCAAACTGTAATAAATCCATCGCCCCGACTGCTGCGATCGCACCAAATCTGCATCCTTCAATGCTTTGAGATGAAACGACAGCTTAGACTGTGACACCTCTAGAACCTCGCACAAATCACAGACACAAAACTCCTGCTCGCGCAGCAGCAGCAAAATCTGAAGCCGCAGCGGATCAGATAACGCATGGAAACCATTGATGACGTTCGCCGGAGGCGTCAAAGCAGATTTGTTGGAAGTAGAACCGGGTTTCATCAAGTTTTATTGAAATGAGTTGAACACGCTAGCGGATGAGCAATGGGCGTAGATGCTGCGACTATAGTGCTGAGCTATTCTCCATGCAGAGCATAGTCATCGAACTGCAATTCATTCTGTATGAGAAATGTTGGGTCAGGGATCAACCCACCATTCGTCCGTGAGGATTAATCCCCCTGTATTCATGCACCCTCGAGACAGGTTGCCTGTCCTATTTTCTCTAGCCGTTGATGCGCTCAAGCCCAACCCTCAAAACTGGTTTAAGAATCGCAAATCGCTGCTATATAGCCGCCGAATGTCATCAATTTGGTGCATCACCATAGCAATACGTTCGATCCCCAACCCTGCCGCAAACCCAGTATAAACTTCTGGATCATAGCCCACCGCTTTCAGCACATTAGGGTCTACCATGCCACAGCCCATCACCTCTAGCCAGCGACCTTTCCACCGCACATCTACCTCCGCAGATGGCTCTGTAAATGGAAAGTAGCTCGGGCGAAAGCGAATCTCGATATCACCAAACATGGCTTCTAGAAACACTTTTAGGGTGCCGCGCAAATCGTTAAAGGTTAGCCCTTCATCCACCGCGAGAATTTCTAACTGGTGGAATACGGCTGAGTGAGTGGCGTCTACCGTGTCGCGGCGATAGCAACGACCGGGAATCGCGATGCGAATGGGGGGGTCGTTCTCTTCCATATATCGGATTTGCACAGACGAGGTGTGGGTTCGCAGCAAATTCCCATCGGGCAGGAACAACGTATCTTGCATGTCGCGCGCGGGATGATCGGGCTGAAAGTTAAGCGCCCCAAAGTTGTAGTAGTCGGTTTCCATTTCTGGCCCAGTCGCTACGGTGTAGCCCAGCCCTACAAAGATATCGACCATTTGATCGATAGTGCTCGTGATTGGGTGGGCTCGGCCTTGAGGGCGAAATACGCCCGGCATGGTTACATCTAGGGTTTCTGCTGCAAGCTGGGCTTCAATGGCGGCAGCTTGCAGGGCCGTACGCTGTTGGTCTAGTCCAGCCTGCACTGCCTCTTTGACCTCGTTGGCGATCGCTCCAATTCGTGGACGATCGTTCGCATCCAATCGGCCCATCCCGCCTAATACCTGTGACAGGCTTCCTTTTTTTCCCAGATACTTGAGCCGCAGTTGTTCGAGTTCGTCAAGACTGGTGATCTGGGCGATCGCCGCTTGGGCATCTGCTTGGAGTGCAGTTAACTGGATTTCGAGGTCATTCGGCTGCATCGTAGTACTCATAGCGCTGTTTGCAAATGTTTCTTGCGGGTTGCCTGATAGGCGTGGGTCGATTGCGACGTGGGTTGCTGTAACTTAACAGTCTTAAATTAAAACCTAGAGAAGCGCTTCATTGGGATGGCTTCCCAAATTTTGGGATTGATTTTCATTCGGATTACAGACTTGCAGGAAATTAGGTGGGCTGTACAAGCTATCCACTCTAGATGTCATAAGTCACGCGCAAACTGCACAGCTTCAAAAGTTTGCAACTACCTCACCGATTTTAAATCGATTGAGTCACTTAACGTCGGCCACTGAGTGCCCCAGTTTAGAGAAAGCTGTGTCACTCCCCTAGTGTAAGAGGTGAACCCTCCCCCGAGGCTTGGCAATGTCTCAAATTAAGCCTTTCATGGCCATCTCGCAAGCTAAACCCAGCGCTGGATTACAGCTTTTCGCGTCTTGCCTCTTGACTAATACATTTGTATAACCGTAGCTTCTGCAAAGCAAAGTAGTTGCTATACAGTGTGAGGGGCGTTTGTCCTGACCCTATCTCACACACCTTCCCTATGAAACTTCTAATCAGCAATGATGACGGCATTTTTTCTCAGGGTGTACGAACCCTCGCCAACACCTTAGCCGCTGCTGGGCATACGATCACCGTCGTCTGCCCCGATCGAGAGCGCTCGGCAACGGGTCACGGCCTCACCCTTCACAAACCCATTCGCGCCGATCAAGTGAATGGCGTATTTGACCCCAGCATCGAGGCGTGGGCCTGCTCTGGGACGCCATCCGACTGCGTTAAGCTAGCGCTGGGTGCGTTGATGCCATCCCCGCCGGATGTTGTGGTATCGGGGATCAACCACGGGTCTAACTTAGGAACTGATGTGCTGTACTCAGGTACGGTTTCTGCGGCGATGGAGGGCATGATTGAAGGTGTGCCGGGAATTGCGTTTAGTTTGGCTAGCTTCTCCTATCAAGAGTTTCAGCCCGCTGCAAATTTTGCGCGATCGCTCCTCGATCGGCTAAAACATCAGCCGTTGTCCTCTCCGACCCTACTAAATATCAACATTCCTCCCGTACCAGAAGAGGCGATCGCCGGTGTGATGATCACTCGCCAGGGTCTGCGCCGCTACTTCGACATGTTTGAGAAACGGGTTGACCCCCGTGGGAAAACCTATTACTGGCTAGCAGGCGAAATCATGGAGGATGTGCCTCAACCCCCATTAGAGTTTGTAGGCACATCCCAGAACCAGCTCCAAGCTGATGACCTAGCCTGGATCAGTACTGCAGAAACTGATGTCAATGCCATCCGCCGCAACTACATCACAGTGACCCCCTTGCAATACAACCTCACCTGCGCCTCTGGCATGATCACGCTAAAAGCTCTAAACCTTGATTCAGACTAGGGTGCAGCCAAACCATCAGCACCAAATTGAGACAACAGAGCATCAATAGGTAGACAATTCCATATTTATTCACTACAATACTAAATTGTCGCCAACAGTGATTCCGGGGGCCTAAAAAACCCTCTGCTTTTGAGTGAATCACGAATAGGATACTGGACGAATGGTTGTCTAAGTCCTGGCGTATGCAGGCTAACGTTGCGTTATTAATTGATGCACTCGTATTAATGCCTGCCGCAAGCTTACAGAGATCTTGGTCATTCGCTTGATGGCGATGACACTGAGTCAATACTGTAAACAGAACTCATTAGGTATCACTGCGTTTACCAGCATGGTAGGGCAGTGCCTTTTGCAGTGCGTAAACTGAGGGAGACTGTGACCGTGTCAGTTGGAATTCTTGGCACTAAGCTGGGCATGACCCAGATCTTTGATGAAGAAGGGCGATCGATCCCTGTAACGGTCGTGCAGGCTGGGCCGTGCACGGTCACTCAGATCAAGACCCCCGAAACCGATGGCTACAGCTCTATCCAGATTGGCTATAAGGAAGTGGCTCAAAAAGCCTTGAACAAGCCAGAACTGGGACACCTTGCAAAGTCGGAGGCGTCACCACTACGCCACCTTCGAGAATATCGGCTGAAGTCAACTGCAGACTTTCAGCTGGGGCAGCAAATTGGTGTCGATATCTTTGAGCCTGATCAGTTGGTAGATGTGACGGGCACCAGCATTGGGCGTGGTTTTGCCGGTTACCAAAAGCGGCATAACTTCAAGCGCGGACCGATGTCGCATGGTTCGAAGAACCACCGTCAGCCAGGTTCAACCGGCGCAGGTACTACCCCTGGTCGTGTTTACCCCGGTAAGCGGATGGCAGGCCGACTCGGAGGCAGCCGCGTCACAATCCGCAAACTGCGAGTAGTCAAGATAGATAGCGAGCGCAATCTATTGTTGATTGGAGGCGCGATTCCGGGTAAGCCAGGTTCGCTGATCAATGTATCGCCCGCTAATTTGGTTCAGCGCTCGAAATAACCGAAATAGATGCATTGAGTTCGGTGATGCACAGATGCACATTTCCATGAGCGTGATGTGTGGGCCCAATAGATAGTTCGTGTGTTGTGTCAGTAGAAATGGCTTGGTGGATACCTCCCGGCAGCCGTTAGAAGGACGAATCCAATGGTTGAATGTGTAGTTAAAAATTGGCAAGGCGAAGAAGCTGGCACGACATCTCTCGAGCTGCGTGCAGCCGCAGATGACAGTGCAGCCCATGTCGTCCATAGAGCGCTAGTACGGCAGATGAATAATGCTCGCCAGGGCAATGCATCCGCCAAAACTCGTGCTGAGGTGCGCGGGGGTGGGCGAAAGCCTTGGCGGCAGAAAGGAACAGGGCGGGCCCGTGCGGGTTCCATTCGGTCTCCTCTATGGCGTGGGGGCGGTGTCATCTTTGGGCCAAAGCCCAGAGATTATTCGGTCAAGATGAACCGAAAAGAGCGCCAGCTTGCTCTAAAGACTGCGCTTCACGGCCGTGCTGAAAGCCTGATCGTAGTTGAAGACTTTGCCGATCAGCTTGATCGTCCAAAGACGAAGGAAGTGATCTTGGCGCTAAGCCGCTGGGGCGTGGGGGAAAACGAAACAGCCCTCTTGATTACTGCTGAGCGTAATGAGACGGTCTATCTGTCCGTGCGGAATATAAACCGCATTAAGCTAATCTCCGCGAACAATCTGAATGTGTTCGATTTATTGGCTGCAGACAAAATCGTAGCGACTGCATCAGCTATTGCACGAATTCAGGAGGTGTATGGTGGCTAAATTTGATACTCGCAATCTGGCTGACTTGGTGCGTCGCCCCCTAGTAACTGAGAAGGCTACTCGTCTACTCGAAGATAACCAGTATGTGTTTGAGGTTGCGCCCAAAGCCACAAAACCTCAAATCAAAGACGCAATCGAAGTACTGTTCGATGTCAAGGTCGTCAGCGTGAATACCAGCAACCCACCTAAGAAGCAGCGCCGAGTTGGGCGGTTTGCTGGATTTAGACCCCAATACAAGCGGGCTGTCGTTAAGTTGGCACAGGGCGATTCGATTGTTCTGTTTCCAGAGGTCTAGATTAGGTGCTTTGCCAGGTATGTGGTTTAACATGCTAGGGCTTTAGCGGATGGGTGTGGATTGTTTAGTGAGTGGTTCGGGTGGCGATCGCCACATAAGTCGAAACAGCGAGTAAAGACATGGGCATTCGAAATTACCGACCGTATACACCAGGGACGCGAGAGCGCTCTGTCTCAGACTTTTCAGAAATCACTACGAGTGAGCCAGAGAAGTCTCTGACGACGTCAGTGCATCGCCACAAAGGCCGCAACAATCGAGGTGTCATTACCTGTCGCCATCGCGGAGGCGGGCACAAGCGCTTGTATCGGATTATTGATTTTCGCCGTGACAAGCATGGCATTCCGGCCAAGGTAGCGTCTGTTGAGTATGATCCCAACCGCAACGCCCGTATTTCTCTTCTGTACTATCAAGACGGTGAGAAGCGATATATTCTGCATCCTGGCGGATTAACGGTTGGAACCATTATTATTTCTGGTCCGGATGCGCCGTTCGAGGTTGGCAATGCCTTGCCGCTAGGCAACATGCCACTCGGTACCACCGTTCACAATGTAGAACTTGTGGCTGGTAAAGGGGGGCAGATTGTTCGTGCTGCCGGAACATCAGCGCAGATTGTAGCGAAAGACGGCAACTACGTAACGTTGCGTTTGCCTTCTACAGAAATGCGGATGGTGCGACGGGAATGCTACGCCACCATCGGTGAAGTTGGCAACGCTGATGTACGAAACACGAGCTTAGGCAAGGCCGGACGAAAGCGCTGGAAGGGTCGGCGACCTGAAGTCCGCGGTAGTGTGATGAACCCAGTGGATCACCCACATGGGGGGGGTGAAGGGCGCGCTCCAATTGGCCGCTCTGGTCCAGTCACACCTTGGGGTAAACCCACGTTGGGTGCAAAGACCCGGAAGAAGAAAAAGCCTAGCAATTCGCTGATTGTACGCCGCCGCCGTCGGACATCAAAGCGGAGTCGGGGTGGACGAGAGTCCTAAGGGCTATGACTAGGAATGGAGACGGGCGATCGCTCTTCTTCATTCCTAGAACAACTGCCACTGATTCTACATGGCTTCTGTCATCACACCGCTATGGTTTGTGACTTTACTAGAACTGAGTGATTTAGGGTAAATCCATCATGTCGCGCTCTCTCAAAAAAGGCCCATTCGTCGCAGATCATCTCCTCAAAAAGATTGAAGTGCTGAACGACAAAAACGAAAAGCAGGTGATCAAAACTTGGTCACGAGCATCCACTATTCTGCCAGAAATGATTGGACACACGATCGCCGTTCACAACGGCCGACAACATGTCCCTGTCTATCTAACGGAACAGATGGTAGGGCACAAGCTGGGGGAATTCGCTCCCACTCGTACCTTCCGCGGACATGCAAAGGGTAGTGACAAAAAGGCTCGTCGATAGGAATTTTTAGCGCTTAGCCCTGGCGTTTTGTCACCTGCTAAGGCTAAGCATAGATGCTAAGCGCCAAAAGGAGATGATTTAGATATGGCCATTACTAAAACTGGAGAAGTAAAAGCAGTCGCGAAGTATATCCGCATGTCGCCCTTCAAAGTGCGCCGAGTGCTGGATCAAATTCGAGGCCGCTCTTACCGAGAAGCGCTGATTATTCTTGAATTTATGCCCTATCGAGCCTGCGAGCCAGTGCTTAAGGTGCTGAGATCTGCGGTAGCAAATGCTGAACATAATGAAGGCCTAACGCCTGCAGAGCTAATTGTATCGCAGGCATTTGCAGACCAAGGCCCAGTGCTTAAGCGCTTCCGACCTAGAGCTCAGGGGCGCGCTTACCAAATCCGCAAGCCAACCTGCCATATCACCATTACTGTTGCACCCGACAAGACTGAAGATTAGTGGTTACTTTGATTGCATTCCTTCGCCTTAATCGGCGCAGTCTGGGACTAACTAGGATTAATTGATTCGTTTTAAGTGAACATTTCGCTGCCTTCACCAGAGGACACACCGTGGGACAGAAGATACATCCAATTGGATTTCGACTTGGCGTTACTCAAGAGCACCGCTCTCGCTGGTACGCCGAATCGGAGAACTACTCTGATTTGCTTCAGGAAGATCATAAAATTCGTGAGTTCTTTTTGCGCAATCCACTCAAGCTAAAGAGCTTGGAAAATCCTAGCATTTCGCAGATTCGAATTGAGCGTAAAGCTGATCAGGTTGACCTTGAAGTGTTTACAGCACGTCCGGGTGTAGTCGTGGGTCGCGGGGGTGAAGGCATTGAGAAACTGCGCGAGGGGCTGCAGAAAGTTCTGAAAGCGGGCGATCGCCAGATTCGAATCAACGTTCGTGAAGTAGAGCGGGTTGACGCTGATGCGGCTCTAATTGCTGAATACATTCAGCAGCAGCTTGAGCGCCGAGTTTCATTTCGTCGGGTTGTTCGCCAAGCCATTCAACGGGCACAACGAGCTGGTGTTCAGGGTATCAAAATTCAGGTCAGTGGTCGTCTTAACGGCGCAGAAATTGCGCGAACAGAATATACCCGTGAAGGTAAAGTGCCTCTCCACACCCTGCGAGCAGACATTGACTATAGCTATATCACTGCTCAAACCATTTATGGCATTTTGGGTATCAAGGTTTGGATCTTCAAAGGGGAGATCATCCCTGGTCAAGAAGAGGTGGTTCAGACACCTGCCAATAACCAGCCTCGACGGCGCCCATCCCGCCGTCGCCAGTTTGAAGATCGCTCCAACGAGAGTTGAGTGTTTGCGCCTATCCTGCCGCTATCCCAACCCTGAATCTAAGGTAATTGGTCATGTTAAGTCCTAGAAGAACAAAATTTCGTAAGCAGCAGCGCGGCCGCATGAAAGGCGAAGCATCGCGCGGGAACAAAGTTGATTTTGGTGATTTTGCGCTGCAAGCGTTAGAGCCATCCTGGATTACATCACGCCAGATTGAAGCCAGCCGTCGTGCCATGAATCGATACATCCGACGGGGCGGTAAGATCTGGATTCGAATCTTCCCAGACAAGCCCGTTACGATGCGTCCCGCAGAAACCCGAATGGGTTCGGGTAAGGGCAACCCTGAGTTCTGGGTTGCTGTTGTTAAGCCAGGGCGTGTCTTGTTTGAAATTGGTGGAGTACCAGAAGCCACCGCGCGGGAAGCCATGCGATTGGCCTCCCATAAGCTGCCAATCAAAACTAAGTTCATTACGCGTGAATTGGAGGAGTCCTAGATCATGCCTCTTCCCAAAATGACTGAAATTCGGGAACTCAGTGACCAAGAGCTAAATGACCAGATCTTGGCTGCTAAAAAAGAACTGTTTGAGCTGCGGTTTAAAAAAGCGACTCGTCAGCTTGATAAGCCTCATCTATTCAAATCTACTCGTCATCGTTTGGCTCAATTGATGACCGTAGAGCGTGAGCGCCAGTTGACTACGTCTGAGCCAGTTGCAGAGAAGGAGTAAGGGTCAATGGCCGTTAAAGAAAGGGTTGGTGTTGTCGTCAGCGACAAAATGCAAAAAACCGTAGTTGTAGCGGTTGAGAACCGTGTGACCCACCCAAAATATCGCAAGATTGTGGTGCGTACCAAGCGATACAACGTTCACGATGAGGATGATAAGTGTAAGGTCGGCGATCGTGTCCGCATTCGTGAAACCCGGCCTCTCAGTCGCACTAAGCGCTGGTCAGTGGTCGATATTCTCGGCGAAAAAGCCGAAGCCTAGCTCTGAAGGAGGGAGACCGTGATTCAGCAAGAGACCTATTTAAACGTAGCCGATAACAGTGGTGCTCGTAAGCTTATGTGCATCCGGGTATTAGGTGGCAATCGTCGCTATGCCAATGTGGGTGACGTTGTGATCGCCGTTGTCAAAGATGCGCTGCCCAATATGAACATCAAGAAATCTGATGTGGTACGGGCTGTTATTGTGCGCACCCGCAAAGGACTGCGTCGCGAAAGTGGGATGACCATACGCTTCGATGACAATGCAGCCGTGATCATTAACCCCGATGGCAACCCTAGAGGAACCCGTGTCTTTGGACCTGTAGCTCGAGAACTACGTGATAAAAACTTCATGAAAATCGTTTCACTTGCTCCGGAGGTTCTCTGATGGCAAAAGGTACATCCAAGGTTCGATTTAAAGTGCATGTTAAGTCCGGCGACACTGTTCAGATCATTGCTGGCAGTGACAGAGGCAAAATTGGCGAGGTGCTTCGGGTTCTTCCTGAAACGAGCAAAGTAATTGTAAAAGGCATCAACTTCAAGACGAAGCATATCAAGCCTCAACAAGAAGGGGAATCTGGACAGATTCAGACGGTTGAAGCTCCAATTCATAGCTCCAACGTAATGCTTTATTCCACCAAGCAGAAGGTTGCGAGTCGTGTGAGTTATACCTTTAACGAAAATGGTCGTAAGGTTCGAATGCTGAAGAAAACTGGAGAGATCCTGGACTAGCTATCCTTGCCATCTTGGTCAGTCTATCTATTAGCAAAGCCAACAAGTAAGTTAGTTTCTGTCCTTTGAGATAGGCACCATCTCATAAAGGTGAAACCGGTAAACTTAAATGTAACGTGATTCAGTTGATTATTGATATACCCTGACCAAGCCCAGGGACATCGTGAGGAAGAATAATGGCAACAAAGCTCAAATCTAAATATCAAGAGACAATCGTTCCTAAGTTGATGGAACAGTTTAGCTATGGAAACATTCATCAGGTGCCTAAACTAGCCAAGGTCACCGTAAATAGGGGATTGGGTGAAGCCGCTCAAAACGCTAAAGCGCTAGAGTCTTCCCTTGCTGAACTCGCCACCATTACGGGGCAGCGCCCAGTGGTTACCCGTGCTAAGAAGGCGATCGCCGGCTTTAAAATTCGGAAAGGAATGCCGGTTGGCATCATGGTAACCCTGCGTGCCGACCGTATGTACGACTTTGTTGATCGGCTTGTCAATCTAGCGCTTCCTCGCATTCGAGACTTCCGAGGGATTAGCCCCAAAAGCTTTGATGGTCGAGGCAACTACACTCTGGGACTACGAGAGCAGCTCATCTTCCCAGAAATTGAGTATGACAGCATCGAACAAATTCGAGGAATGGACATCTCAATTATTACGACTGCAAATACTGATGAAGAAGGACGTGCCCTGCTTAAAGAGCTAGGCATGCCCTTTCGGGATAACTGAGGCAGTTTGACGAAGAGGAAACTATGGCGGTAAACGACACGATTTCAGATATGTTGACGCGGATTCGCAACGCGAATATGGCGCGTCACCAGACTACGTATGTTCCATCAACGAAAATGACTCGCAACATTGCTCGAGTCTTGTTGGAGGAAGGATTTATCACGGACTTCAGCGAAGAAGGCGAGGGAATTAAGAAGAATCTCGTTATCTCACTGAAGTACAAAGGCAAAAATCGCCAGCCCATCATCAATAAGCTTCAACGAGTGAGCAAGCCTGGTTTGCGAGTCTACTCAAATTCTCGAGAACTTCCCAGAGTGTTGGGTGGCATTGGCATCGCTGTCATTTCTACGTCTAGCGGTATCATGAGCGACCGAGATGCTCGTCGGCATGGAGTAGGTGGCGAAGTGCTTTGCTACGTTTGGTAATTTCGCTACGTATTGTCTGTATTGTGTGCTGTTGCTAGCCCCGTCAGTTGGTAGCTAACAAAGCGCCGGTTCTCTTCAGGTCGTTGCCCGTTGTCCAGTCCAGGAGTAGTAGCTATGTCCCGTATCGGAAAGCGTCCCATCCAAATTCCTGAGAAAGTAACCGTCACTATCTCAGGTCAGAAAGTTGCAGTTAAAGGTCCCAAAGGCGAGTTATCGCGTGTCTTTCCAGCTGAAGTAGAGATTGTGCAAGAAGATGGCACGATTTATGTGAATCGACGCAACGAGTCGCGCCTAGCTCGACAGCGACATGGGTTGTGTCGCACTTTGGTGTCCAATATGGTTGATGGAGTCTCCCAAGGCTTTCAGAAGCGCCTAGAAATTCAAGGAGTGGGGTATCGAGCCCAAAGCCAAGGGAGCAACCTGACTCTGAATGTGGGTTACAGTAACCCGGTACAAATTCCTGCTCCTGATGGAATTCAACTTGCAGTCGAAGGCAACACGAATGTCATCGTGAGTGGCATTGATAAGGAATTGGTCGGGAACGTGTCTGCTAGAATTCGTGCCGTTCGCCCGCCCGAACCCTACAAGGGCAAAGGCATTCGATATGCAGGTGAGTTCGTACGACGCAAGGCTGGTAAAGCAGGGAAGAAATAAGCTATGAAATATACTCGGAAAGAAGCAACTCGTCGCCGACATGGGCGGATCCGCCGCGTCGTTCAAGGTACCGCAGAGCGTCCTAGGCTCAGCGTATTTCGTTCAAATCAGCACATCTATGCACAAGTTATTGATGACAGTAGCCAAAATACTCTAGTAGCGGCCTCTACGCTTGAGCCAGAGCTGCGAGAAAAGTCGTCTGGCAGGGCTAATTGTGACGCCTCCGCCGAAGTTGGTAAGCTAGTAGCAAAACGACTATTAGATAAAGGCATTACCCAGGTTGTGTTTGATCGCGGCGGCAACTTATACCATGGCCGTGTCAAGACTTTGGCAGAAGCTGCGCGTGAAGCTGGGCTGAATTTTTAGTTTGCATTTACTAATTGTGCATGAGTAAGGTCTATGCAGCAACATCTTACTCAACTAGCATTGGAACTTAAAGCACCAAATTGGCAAGGATTGGGGAAATGGCGAAAAACGCACGAAAGAGTAGCCGCGATAAGGAAAAAGAAACGGACTGGCAAGAGCGAGTCGTTCAGATTCGAAGAGTTACAAAGGTAGTGAAAGGGGGGAAAAAGCTCAGCTTTCGCGCCATTGTAATTGTAGGGAATGAGAAAGGCCAGGTCGGCGTCGGCGTTGGTAAAGCAAGTGACGTAATTGGTGCTGTCCGCAAGGGTGTCGCTGATGGCAAGAAGCATTTAATTGATGTGCCTCTAACCAAGGCCAATTCTATTCCTCATCCTGTTAAGGGAGATAGTGGCGGAGCTAAGGTAATGATGCGTCCAGCTGCTCCGGGTACTGGGGTAATTGCTGGTGGAGCAATCCGGACTGTGTTGGAGTTGGCAGGCGTTAAAAATATTTTGGCAAAGCGTTTAGGGTCCAGCAGCCCTTTGAATAATGCTCGGGCTGCGACCGATGCGCTAGCCGCACTTCGTACATTTCCAGAAGTGGCTGAGGAACGAGGCATCTCGCTAGAGCACCTCTACTCGTAATCAGTTCCAGCTACTTAAAGGGTGGACGAAGAGAAAACGTTAGACTTTAACGGTTATTGCAGGGCAAAACGATGAGATTATCAGATGCTGTACCCCAAGAGGGTTCGAGGAAACGTCGCCGCAGAGTAGGGCGCGGAATTGCAGCGGGTCAGGGAGCTAGTTGTGGCTTTGGTATGCGAGGGCAAAAGTCTCGTTCTGGCCGAAGCACTCGCCCGGGCTTTGAGGGTGGACAGATGCCCCTGTATCGGCGCATCCCCAAGCTGAAGCATTTCCCCATGGTCAATCGGCAGCAGTATACCGTGATCAATGTGGGTAAGTTGGCTTCTCTATCGGCAAACGCAGAGGTCACGTTAGCAGCGCTAATGGATGCGGGTATCGTTACAACAGATGACGGCCCGCTGAAAATTTTGGGAGACGGTGAGTTGACTCAGCCTCTTCAAGTTACGGCGGCTGCATTCACCACCTCAGCTCGATCCAAGATTGAGGGCGCTGGCGGAACATGCAACCTGTTAGATTAAGACGTATCTGCAGCAGTATGTTTACTAGACTGCAGGAATTTTCCTGCATTCAATGTTAAGGGCTGTAACCCATCTTCCGTAGAGGTTTTTTCATGGTTCGCGATAAAACGCCAACTGCTCAAGAAACGTTTTTGCAAATGGCTCAGGCAGCAGGCCTTCGAAGTCGGCTTTTAGTAACAATTGGGATTTTGATACTAGTGCGACTCGGAATTTTTCTTCCAGTTCCTGGTATCGATCGAGTTGCCTTTCAACAAGCCATTCAAAATAGTGCTGGGCTTGGAAGTTTAATCGGGTTCTTGGATTATTTTACCGGACGAGGATTATCGACTTTAGGCATTTTTGCACTGGGAATCATCCCTTATATTAATGCCTCAATCATTATGCAGCTGTTGACTGCTGCCTTGCCTACTCTAGAAGATCTTCAGAAAAATGAAGGTGAGGCAGGGCGTCGAAAGATTGCTCAGATTACTCGTTACGTCACTCTGGGGTTGGCCCTGCTACAGAGTGTCGGGCTCGCGACTCTAGTGGGGGCTTATGCATTAGAACCGGGGCCGCTGTTTATAGTGCGGACAGCATTGGCTCTTACAGCTGGCTCAATGTTTGTGATGTGGGCTGGAGAGTTGGTCACAGAGCGAGGCGTAGGTAATGGAGCCTCCCTGTTAATTTTTCTAAGCATTGTATCCGTATTGCCACAGAGTTTGGGGCAAACGGTTGAGCTCGCACAAAGTGGGGATCGTGGCGTTATAGGTGGAGTAATAATTTTGCTGCTAGTCTTTCTAGCCATGATTGTAGGTATTGTGTTTGTTCAAGAAGGGACACGACGAATTCCAATCATTTCTGCTCGTCGCCAAGTAGGAAGACGGCTTTATCTGGAGAAGAGTAGCTACTTGCCTTTACGATTGAATCAGGGCGGAGTGATGCCAATCATTTTTGCCTCAACGGTGTTTGTGTTGCCTAGCTTTTTGCAGGGAATATTCCCAACAAATACAGTGATTCAGACTATTGCTCAGTGGTTGACGCCTGGAAACTGGGTTTATATCTTGGCTTATTTAGTGCTGATTTTATTCTTCAGTTACTTTTATGCTTCCATTGTTGTGAATCCTGTTGACATGTCTCAAAACCTCAAGAAGATGGGCGCAAGTGTTCCGGGTATTCGTCCGGGCAAAGCGACCAGCGACTATATTGAGCGGGTACTGAATCGCCTTACCTTTTTGGGTGCTGTTTTTCTGGGTTTAGTGGCAACTATCCCGACTGCAGTAGAAGGAATAACCAATGTCCGTACGTTTCAGGGACTTGGAGCGACGTCATTGTTGATTTTGGTTGGTGTTGCGATTGATACGGCCAAGCAGATTCAAACCTATGTGATTTCTCAGCGTTATGAAGGTATGGTGAAGCAATAGTGGTTCGATTGATTTTTTTAGGACCTCCAGGCGCAGGAAAAGGAACGCAGGCGCAGCTTTTAGCAGAGCGATGCGAAATTCCACATATTTCGACTGGCGACATCTTGCGATCGGCAGTGAGCCGCAAGACGGCTCTAGGTATTAAGGCTCAAACTTACATGGATCAAGGTGAGCTAGTACCCGATGAGCTGATTTTGGATTTGGTAGGCGATCGCCTTTCTCAAGATGACGCTGAGAAAGGATGGCTATTGGATGGTTTTCCCCGCAATGTCTCACAAGCGGAATTCCTGGATACCTTACTGGAAACGCTCCAGCAAGGTTATGAATGTGTAGTCAATCTAGATGTGCCTGATGAGGTAATCGTGGCGCGATTGCTAGAGCGGGGCCGCGATGATGACAATGAGACAGTGATTCGCAATCGCCTAACGGTGTATCGAGAGCAGACTACTCCCTTAATCGATTTCTACCGCGATCGCCAGCAGCTTATTTCTGTAGATGGCAATCAGCCTATCGAAGCAGTATCCACTGCGCTACAAGACATCATTCAATAGGTTGGGAGGGAGGAAGCGTAACAGTGGCTCCAAGAGCCGTAGTGTGCGATCGCTCTCTCGGCTCAAGCAGCTTATCAAATCATTTGTTAGGCTAGAAATTGCGAAAAAATAGTTTTCCCTTCAATTTTTAACAATATATTTTATTGAGTAGCGTGGATTCAAACTGGGAGGTTACATCGCTTGTCTAAGCAGGATTTGATCGAAATGGAAGGAACCGTAACGGATTCACTTCCCAATGCAATGTTTCGTGTTGATTTAGATAATGGGTTTAATGTACTAGCCCATATTTCAGGCAAAATTCGACGTAATTACATCAAGATCCTACCGGGCGACCGCGTCAAAGTGGAGCTTACCCCGTACGATTTGACGAAAGGTCGAATCACATATCGATTACGCAAAAAATAAATTAGGATTCAGCTGCATTCTAGATAGCGGCGACCGTGTCAATAAAACTAAACTTAGTTACTGGCTCTAGTTTTGTTGACACGGGATAGGTTTTGTTGATATGATTTTATGTTTGTAGTAAGCAATGGAAACGGGACATGAAAGTCCGAGCCTCAGTTAAAAAGATGTGTGATAAATGCCGCGTCATTCGACGGCGAGGCAGAGTGATGGTGATTTGCTCTAACCCCAAGCATAAGCAGCGTCAAGGTTAGTTAGAAATCAGCACGGAGTCGGTCGATCCCTTAGGGCGATCGCTTTTTCAGGCCTTGTTGCTACGCCTTGTTTGAGGTGAAGGCAGAGCCGCCTCAAAAGGTTTCAGAGTATAGAGAGCAGTATTTAGGAGAGTTAACTGTGGCACGAATTGCCGGAGTAGACCTGCCGCGAGATAAGCGGATAGAAATTGGTCTCACCTACATCTATGGCATTGGACTGACTCGGTCAAAAGAGATTTTGGCAAGTACCGGAGTCAACCCTGATATCCGCGTTAAGGATCTGAGTGATACCGATGTTACCGCTCTACGGGAATCTGTAGAAGCCAACTATGAGGTAGAAGGCGACTTACGTCGTCTAGAATCACTCAACATCAAGCGACTGATGGATATTGGAACCTACCGCGGACGGCGCCACCGAATGGGATTGCCGGTACGGGGACAGCGGACGCGCACTAATGCTAGAACTCGCCGTGGCGCGCGGCGCACTGTGGCCGGGAAGAAGAAAGCACCAGGCAAGAAGTAATTAGAAACTGCTTGTCTGACTTATCGAGAAGGCTGCTTACTATTTTGTTAAGCATTATCCGTAGCCATAGCCGATGAACAATCTTGAGCCCTCGCAAGATCATCTCAATTAGAGACGAAGTTCTGTAGCGCTCAAGCTCTTCGCTAAGTCAAGAGAATCTTTCGAGCATGGGCATTTTGTCGCTCTGCTGCAAGCTATCACAGACCATTGATGAATTAACCAAGAGAACAAGACATGGCGCGACAACCAAACAAAAAGGCAGGCCCTAAGAAGCAGAAGCGCAACGTTCCCAATGGCGTTGCTCATATTCAATCCACTTTCAACAACACTATCGTCACCATAACCGATGCCGGTGGAGAAGCTATCTCCTGGGCGTCTGCAGGGTCAAGTGGATTTAAGGGTGCGAAAAAAGGCACACCTTTTGCAGCCCAAACAGCCGCAGAAGGAGCCGCCCGTCGAGCCATGGATCAAGGAATGCGCCAGGTTGAAGTATTGGTCAGTGGCCCTGGCTCAGGCCGAGAAACTGCAATCCGGGCATTGCAAGGTGCAGGGCTGGAGATTACGCTAATCCGGGACGTTACGCCAATTCCGCACAATGGCTGTCGCCCGCCCAAGCGGCGAAGGGTATAGTGTCTGGGTTACTTGCAGTTGTTTCTCTTATATATCCATCTTGGTTTAGGGTAGCGTTCAATTGAGTGACGGGTTTGAGAGCATAGTGTGTCGGACTTTGGGATAGATACTGTCCGAAAGGTCAACGAATAAGGAAAACTCGCTACACTTTTTGCGGCGGCGTAGGACAAGGGAGATTGATCAATGGCACAGTTTAAGGTTGATTGCATAGAGTCCGACTCTAGCGACGATCGTAGTTTCTACAGTAAGTTTGTGTTTGAGCCACTAGAACGGGGCCAAGGCATCACCGTTGGAAATGCTTTGCGTCGCGTCCTACTTTCTAACTTAGAGGGAACCGCAATTACTGCCGTGCGAATCGCAGGCGTAACCCATGAGTTTATGACTATTCCAGGGGTCAAAGAGGATGTTCTAGATGTGCTGCTCAACATGAAAGAGATAGTACTGAAGGCCTACTCTTCTCATCCTCAAATTGGTCGATTGCGAGTAGAAGGGCCGGCAAATGTCACCGCTGCTGACTTTGATCTACCATCTGAAGTTGAAGTAATTGACCCCACCCAGCATGTTGCAACAGTAGCGGCAGGTGCTGTTCTAGAGATGGAATTCCGGGTGGAAAAAGGTGTTGGGTATCGGGCGATTGACCGAAGTCGTGATGATGTGACCGCTGTTGACTTCTTGCAAATTGACTCAGTATTTATGCCGGTTCGCAAAGTTAATTACTCCACTGAAGATGCTCGTGTGGGTGGGTCGCTGGAAAAAGATCGCTTGATTATGGAAGTCTGGACCAATGGAAGTGTCTCTCCTCAAGATGCACTGGGCCAAGCTGCTTCTATTTTAGTTGAGCTTTTCAGTCCACTGAAAGACATCAATATTCAAGAAATCAAGAGTATTTTCCAGGATGAGGAAGATCCCCACAGCCAGATTCCTATTGAAGAGCTGAATCTATCGGTGCGTGCCTACAACTGCTTAAAGCGTGCTCAGGTCAACTCAGTATCTGACCTATTAGATTTCTCTGAAGAAGATTTGCTAGAAATTAAAAACTTTGGGCAGAAGTCTGCAGAAGAAGTGATCGAAGCTCTGCAAACCCGATTAGGCATCACGCTCCCACGAGAGAAGACGTCCAAGCCGAGCTAGACTTTGGGTCTATGCTGCGGTCTGCGGCAAGGTCGATAGAGTGGCACGATTATAAATCCACATGTTGTTTTTCATTTAGGTATTGAAGCGTTATGCGTCACGGTCGTCGAGTTCCTCAATTAGGCAAGCCTGCCGATCAGCGTCGTGCTCTATTGAGAGCGTTGACGACTGAGCTTATTCGCCATGGTCGAATCACTACTACTAAAACTCGGGCTAAGGCTGTGCGTTCTGAAGCCGAACGCATGATTACCTTAGCTAAGGATGGTTCTCTGTCTGCTCGACGGCAGGCTTTGGGATATGTGTATGATAAGCAGCTTGTTCATGCGTTATTTGAGCAAGCACCGAAACGTTATGCGACACGCAATGGTGGCTATACCCGGGTCGTGCGTACAGTAAGTCGTCGCGGTGATAATGCTGAGATGGCTATTATCGAGCTGACTTAGAATCAGGTTGAGGGAATGTAGAAGAGCGAGTCCATCTGAATAATATGCCTGTGACGTTTGATCATCATACTGAAACGCCCACGCCTAAGGCTGTGGAGCGATTTCAGCGAGTTGCCCTAGTAATTCAATACTTGGGCACTCGTTTTCATGGATGGCAACGTCAAGCACAGCATCGCACGGTGCAGGAAGAACTTGAGCAAGCGTTGCAGTCAGTTCTGGGGCATCCAGTTACGCTACATGGCGCTGGACGAACTGATTCTGGAGTGCATGCGGCGGCTCAAGTTGCACATTTTGATGCAACTACAGTGATTCCCCCTCATCGCTGGGCTGCCATTCTTAACAGTCGATTGCCAGATGATATTGTGATTCGAGCATCGGCACAGGTTGAGAGGGGCTGGCACGCTCGGTTTTCGGCAGCGTGGCGACGCTACCGCTACACTATTTATACTGATGCTTGTCCTAATTTATTCTTGCGCTCTCTTAGCTGGCACTATTACCAGGCGCCGTTGGATGTAGCTCAAATGCAGACAGCACTAACGCCTCTGTTGGGACGGCACCATCTGGCCGCATTCCACAGAGCGGGTTCAAAGCGACCTCACTCTTGGGTTGATATTCAGGCTGTAGAGTGCATTCGTCATGGCCCATTAGTGCAGCTTGAAATCCAAGCTAGTGGCTTCCTTTACGGAATGGTTCGGCTGTTAGTTGGAATGCTGGTGGATGTTGGACGAGGGGAGCGATCGCCCGATGCCTTTACCCGACTTTGGCAAGAGCAGCGACGAGACGAGGTTAAGTATGCAGCCCCCCCCCAGGGTCTGTGTTTACTCCGAGTAGGGTACGACCAGTTTCCTTTTGCGGATCACATTTGGTATGACAGTCAGCCTCAGTTTTTACTATCTGCGGCGGATCATGTAAGGCTACTTCAAACGTAGCGCCAGTTATCCCGGTCTGAATTGCTACGATCGCCAACTATAGTAGAGCCCTAGAGCTGTAGTAGGGTTTAGTCCATAAGGTTTAGAATTTTGAATACTGTTGACGCATAATCATCATGAACAAGACATACACTCCCGCTACTGACGTAATAGAACGCAAATGGTACGTTGTTGACGCAGCTAATCAACGCTTGGGACGACTGGCGACTGAGGTGGCTAACATCCTGCGGGGCAAAAACAAGCCCTACTTTACCCCTCACATGGACACGGGGGATTTTGTCGTCATTATCAATGCCGAGCAAATTGCTGTAACTGGCAGAAAGCGATCTCAAAAACTCTACCGTCGTCACTCTGGGCGTCCGGGTGGAATGAAAGTAGAAACGTTTGAGAAACTGCAAGCGCGCATTCCTGAACGGATTGTAGAACAAGCTGTTAAGGGGATGCTTCCGAAAAACAGCCTAGGTCGGCAACTGTTTACCAAGTTGAAGGTTTATGTGGGTCCAACTCACCCGCATGAAGCCCAAAAGCCTGAAGTATTGACCATTAAAACCCTTCCTGGAGACGAGTAATGCAAGCTACTGATAAGACTGGTCGTGCCGTGTATTGGGGCACAGGTCGGCGTAAAACTTCTGTCGCGCGGGTTCGCTTGGTTCCTGGTGACGGCAAGCTCGTGATTAATGGAAAGCCGGGAGACTTGTATCTACAGTACAATCCTACCTATCTTGCCTCCGCTAAGGCTCCTCTAGAGGCCTTGGGCTTAGAGCAAGAGTACGATGTGTTAGTGAATGCCTCGGGTGGTGGGCTTACCGGGCAGGCTGATTCCATTAAGTTGGGTGTTGCGCGTGCTTTGTGTGAGCTTGATCCCGACCATCGCAAGCCGCTAAAAATTGAAGGCTATCTCACTCGTGACCCGAGAGCCGTGGAACGCAAAAAATACGGCTTACATAAAGCCCGTAAGGCTCCTCAGTATTCGAAGCGCTAGTGGCTTGCTTGAATATTGCTGAATACAGGTGGTCTAGCTAGAGCTAGAGTCGCTGTGAGCAGGGGCGATGTGCCCTCGATAGTGGATGTAATTTAGATAAATTTAAGTTGAGGTACATCATGGCAAAAGAAGGCATTCATCCTACTTGGTATCCAGAGGCTAAGGTCTACTGCAACGGCGAAATGGTTGCAACAGTCGGTTCCACAAAACCTGAACTGCATGTAGATGTATGGTCTGGCAATCATCCCTTCTACACTGGAACTCAGAAGATTATTGATACCGAGGGACGTGTAGAACGTTTCCGGCGGAAATATGGTCTGGGGAATCGTAAAAACGCAGGCGGTGACAGTGCAGAGTAGGGGGTAGTCGTAGTTGCAGTAAGGTTCGCTACAACTATCCTCTAGACGACGATGTGGCATGAGCTAGCGTCGTTGTCTATCTAATTTCTGTTCGCATTATTTTGGCGACTTTCTGCATCATGGCTGAGGCGTATCTATTAGAAAAGCTAAACTCCGTCGAGCAAACGTTTCATGAATTGACTCGACGAATGGCTGATCCGGATATTGCAACGGATCCGACTGAGTTTCAGCGCGTAGCGAAGGCGCGGTCGTCTTTGGAGGAAACCGTCGCCACCTATGATGCTTGGCGAAAAGCCCAGAGCGATCTAGCTGAAGTTCGGCAAGTCTCAAAGGAAGCGGCCAATGATCCTGAAATGCGGGAGATGGCGGAGCTGGAGATTGAAGAGCTTGAAGCCACACTGGAGCAACTCGAGCAGCGAATGAAGGTATTGCTGCTCCCTCGCGATCCCAATGATGACAAAAACATCATGCTTGAGATTCGCGCTGGCGCTGGCGGTGACGAAGCCTCGATCTGGGCGGGTGATCTGTTGCGAATGTATTCGCGTTATGCGGAGACCCAAGGCTGGCGAGTAAAGCTAGTCAGTGAGTCGCTTGCAGACGTAGGTGGTTTTAAAGAAGCCATCTTGGAAATTCAGGGTGATCAGGTGTATAGCCAGCTCAAGTTTGAGGCGGGCGTTCATCGAGTTCAACGGGTGCCTGTTACAGAAGCGGGTGGACGGGTTCATACCTCTACAGCAACGGTAGCCGTGATGCCGGAAGTAGATGAGGTGGCGGTCGAGATTGATCCAAAAGATTTAGAAATTAAAACTGCGCGGTCGGGCGGTGCGGGTGGGCAGAACGTAAACAAAGTGGAAACGGCGGTGGATCTATTTCACAAACCGTCGGGGATCCGCGTGTTTTGTACTGAGGAGCGATCGCAGCTGAAAAACCGAGAGCGGGCTATGCAGATTTTGCGAGCCAAGCTGTATGAAGCGAAGCAGCAAGAGCAGCATGATTCGGTATCGTCAATGCGGCGATCGCAAGTGGGTACTGGAGAACGCTCTGAAAAGATTCGCACCTATAATTACAAAGACAATCGGGTGACTGACCACCGACTAGGGCAAAATTTTACACTGACTCCTGTGCTAGAAGGGGAGCTAGAAACGCTGGTTCAGTCCTGCATTTCTCAAGACCAGCAGGAGCGCCTAGAGGAATTGGCAAGTTCTACATCTGCTGAGATGGTGTAATTCGGTCTGATTTACCATCTGTCTTGGTTATCGTGATGTTGTGGAGATGTATTAAGCCTCATGCCGCGATTTCTCCACCTAGCTGATATCCATCTTGGATTTGACCGCTATGACAGCAAAGAGCGCACGCAAGACTTTTATTATGCTCTCAACGATGCAATCGAAACCTATGCGATCGCCCAATCGGTAGATTTTGTTGTGATTGCGGGCGATCTATTTGAGCATCGCACCATTCAACCTAATATTCTCAATCAAGCTCAGCTCTGCCTACAAGCTCTGCGCGAGGCTGAAATCCCAGTGCTTGCGATTGAAGGGAATCACGATAACCGCCCTTATGGAACCAAAACAAGCTGGCTGCGCTACTTGTCAGATTGGGGATTGCTAAAACTGCTCGAGCCCGGAGATGTCAACGCAGGTGAGCCATTTTATGCGCCCTGGAATGACGCCTCTCGTCGGGGCGGTTATATCGACCTGCCCTGCGGAGTTCGGGTACTGGGATCACACTGGTATGGGGCGACTGCACCCAAAGCCATTGAGCAAATCGCAGGGGCAATTGAGCAGCTGCCGCGAGGACCAGCTCATACCTTGCTCATGTTCCACCATGGGTTAGAGGGACAAATCGCTCGCTATCAGGGGGCGCTGCGCTACGCCGACCTATTGCCTCTGAAAGACGCTGGGGTGGACTATCTGGCGTTAGGGCATATCCACAAGAACTATGCCGTAGAAGGCTGGATTTTTAACCCGGGCTCTGTCGAAGCCAATAGTGTTGAGGAAGGGGGCTTTGAGCGAGGGGTATATCTAGTAGAGTTGAGTGCTGATGGCATTGAGGCAACACTGCAGCATGATTATTACCAGCGTCCCATCGTGCGGCTGCGCCACAAAGTGACGGAATTCCAATCAATGGATGATGTCGAGCAGGGGGCGATCGCCCGCATTGAAGCTGCTGTGCAGAACGGCGTCATCCCCGCTGATCAAGCGCCGATTGTAGAACTCCGCATCGAAGGCAGCATTGGCTTTGATCGGCTTGATCTCGATATTCGTCAGCTTAAAGCCCAGCTACAGCAGCGAAGTGGAGCACTCATTTTTCTGCTTAAATTCGAGGCAGAAATGATGGAATATGCCTCGCCCATTGCCGATGGCGCTGAGCGATTAGAAGTAGAACGGGAGGTCTTCCGGGATTTGCTGGCCGCCCACAACACCTACAAAAATCGTACCGACGAACTATCTCAAGGCCTCATCCACCTTAAGGAGCAGCATCTGGAGGGGCGATCAGAGGAGGACTTGTACGATTTTGTGCAGCAGTTGTTGTTATCCAACACTAACAGCGCCGAACCGTCTGTTGATAGATCTATAGAGGAATCTTAGTATTCAACGCTAAACCCGTGATGCCTGCGACACGGGCAGCACGGGTTTAGCGTATCCCGAACTCAAGTTACTGTAAGGCACGAAAAGCTATGCAAATTGAGGCGGATACGGTGCTCAAATCGTTGGACAATGACTGAGAAAGGGCGGAGAAATGGGCACTAGCCTAATCTCGTCAGCGTCAATAATGAAGATTCCTTATTTCTTATTGATTGACCCCTGTCTTTAATCGGCGGGTTGGGAGCGGTTTTCATTGCTCACAGCTACTGGCGCCGGGGGGTTCATACAAAGAGTTGGGATAGACATGAGTTGCAAGGTGTATGCGAGCTAAAGTCATGGGTATTAATCGGGTTCGAGTGTCGGTTGCATCACTGTTAGGATCGCTATTAACAGCAGCTGGAACGTTGTCCTATGGGGCATGGGCGCAATCAGCGCCGCCCATCGGGGTAACTCCCGACACCCTGGAAGAATGCGAATTGTTAATTGTGGGCGGTGGGTTATCGGGTGTGAGTGCAGCCTACGAATCGCTGCAGCTGGGGCGCACGGTCTGTATGACCGAACTCACCGATTGGATGGGCGGGCAGCTTACCTCTCAGGGCACCTCGGCACTTGATGAGGTGCGCCAACAGCGGACGCTGCTTTACTACCCAAAAGGCTACCTGGAATTTCGCCAACTGATTGAGCAGCACTACGGTAGGTTGAATCCGGGGAACTGCTGGGTCAGCCTTTCCTGCTTTTTCCCCAATGATGCAGAAGCCATTTTGCAAGACATGCTGCAAGGGGCAGCGCGGCGCGGGCGTGGCACTCTCAAGTGGTTCCCTTCCACCATCATTAAAGAGTTGGAATATAACGCTGAGGGCAACCAGATTGTGGGAGCGATCGCCATTCAGCATGCTCCCGCTCCGGGCACCCCGCCGCTCAATACAGAACCTCTCTCGGCGTTTATCAAAGATGCTTACAGCTACGCTGACTCAGCCCGGTTAACCAAAACCGTCATTGAGTTTTCGCCGAAGCCTATCCAGCATCGGGATGGTTCCACAACGCTGCCCGATCCGGCTCCTTGGTATGTGATTGAAGCAACAGAAACTGGGGAACTCATTGCGCTGGCAGACGTGCCCTACCGAGTGGGATTAGACGCGCGATCGCCTGTCAATCCGTCTTCTGCGAGCGCTACCGGCGATCCCTATTGCACCCAGGGCTTTACCTACACCTTTGCAATGGAGCGCACAGAAGAGGCGCTGGAGCATGAACAACCGCCCTTTTATGAGCGCTATCGTCCTTACTATGGCTATGACCCCAATCCCCGCCTAGCAGATATTGACGTGGTCTTTACCTATCGCCGCCTATGGAGCCCAGAACCGAGGGAGAGCGATCGCGTCTTTGGCGTCAGCCGCCCTAAGCCAGGCGATATTTCCATGCAGAACTGGGTCTGGGGCAATGATTACCGCCCTGGCACTGCTGCGGACAACCTGATTTTTACTCGCGAGCAGCTCCAAGCACTAGGGCAACTAGACCCCGGTGGTTGGTTAGGCGGTCTACGAACAGAAACCCTGCAAGCGGGTGAAGAGTTGGCGCTAGGGTTTTTCTATTGGATTGTGGCAGACGACACTGACTCGCAGTTGGGTGAGGGGGTTAAAGAACCCTATCCCAATCATCGCCTGCTCACCGGCTTAGAGTCTCCCATGGGCACAGAGCACGGCCTATCAAAGTTTCCTTATATTCGAGAGGGGCGACGCATTATTGGTCGGCCAGCCTATGGCTATAGCCAAGGCTTTGCTATCAATGAAATCGATATCTCTTGGATTGACTATAGCCAAGAGTTTTACCAAACTAATTTGGCACCGCGCGATTATCAAACTCTGTGGTACGGTCTAGCAGGATTAGACACAACCTCTGCCATCCGCAATCAAACGCAACCGGATCAAATTCAACGGCGCACCCGCTCCGCCATCTTTCCCGATGCGGTAGGCATTGCCCAATACGCCATCGACTTCCACCCCTGTATGGAGTTTTCGCCAGCCGAAGCCCCTGGCAATATTGAACGCGTAGATTCACGACAGGCCCATGGGCGTGCCTATCCGGGACAAATTCCCCTCTCAGCGATGATTCCCCAACGGCTGGATAACCTGTTGGTGGCGGGTAAGAGCATTGCAACCAGCCATATTGCAGCCGCAGCCTATCGGGTGCATTCCTTTGAGTGGTCGGCTGGGGCCGCAGCGGGCACGACAGCATCGTTTGCCCTGTCTGAGGGTCTAATGCCCTATCAGCTGATCGACAATTTGCCTCGGATGGAGCCCAAACTGATGGAGCTGCAAGCCTTGCTACGTCGGAATGGAAATCCTACGGAGTTTCCTAATACGTCGATCTTTAATGAAGAATGGGAAGAGTGGGCCCCTTGGTAATAGGTTTTGGCTATGGACCCTATTTACCTGTGGGTCTGTCACTCTAGGACTAGCCAACAAAAGTGGCTGATTTTGACATCGATTTTCTCATCGAACCCGCGTAGATCAGCCGATCGAAATGCGCATAGCCCGGTATTGTGGAGCCCTAGCTGTGCAAAGGCTCTACAACATTCAATCCATCAACCGGCGCTTCGATCTCTATATTCCTTACGCTTCATTTCTTAAATGACTCTTTGGCAAGCCGATTTCTATCGCCGACCAGGGCGAGATGTCACGGGCAATTCTCGATGGGAGTTGCTAGTGGTCACGGCTGAGGGTGAATTGGTCGTGCTAGCCGACTGTGCCCAGGCTGAAGTGACAGCGGAGTGGGCTAGGGCTCAACTGCAGTCACAGGTCGTTGCCCACTCACCCGAGCGACTGCAGGTGTTTCGTCCCCAATGTTTGAATTTGCTAGAAGCAGCGTGCCAGCCGCTGGGGGTGGCGGTAGAACCCACTCGATTCACACCTGCGCTGAAGCAAATTCTGCGGCAGCGGGCGGTAATGTATGGGGATCACGTCAGCAATGGAGACGCAGTGGATGTGCTGCGAGTGGAGTCGCCACCGCCGCTGCCGCTGCCAGAATCTCTCTGGGGCGATCGCTGGCGATTTGGGGCGATCGCTGCTACAGATTTTGATCTAGCGTTTGCTCACAAACCTATTCCCATTCGGGTAGAGCCAGAGGAGTTGCGTCCGGTTCATTTAGGACTGGCCTCTACGATCCCGATTCCGGGTGTGATCATTGACGGGGGGCGGGTATCGATGCGGCTGGCACAGTGGCTCAATCGCGTTCGCCCAGCCTGGTTGACCTATATTCCTGGGGAACCCGACGGCTTACTTCTAGAAGCGGGGTTGAGCGACCGATATATCTTGGCCACCTTTGATGATGCAGAGGCGATCGCATCGGCCCGCACCTTTCGCGAGCGCCAGCATGCGGCCAAGGGTCTACATTTTTTGCTGGTGCAGCCTGATGACTCTGGCGTGACTTACAGCGGCCTGTGGCTATTGCAATCAGACAGCAGCAGTTACTAAGGGTTTGCCCAATAGCCTCAGGAAACAGGACAACGGGTCAAGTGCTCGCGGATTAGGCGTTTCATCCGGTAGAATGCGGGCGTTAGCTTGCAAGGTGGCAGCATGGCAGAGGCAAAAATTGGCATCATCGGTGGCAGTGGTCTGTATGGGATGGAGGCCCTAAAGGACGTTGAAGAGATTGAGGTAGACACGCCCTTTGGCAAACCATCTGACGCACTCATTGTCGGGTCACTAGAGGGTACAACCGTAGCGTTTTTGGCACGGCATGGGCGTAATCATACCTATATGCCGTCAGAACTGCCCTTTCGCGCCAATATCTACGCGATGAAACAGTTGGGAGTTCAATACTTGATTTCGGCCTCTGCGGTGGGGTCGCTCAAGGCAGAGGCTAAACCGCTGGATATGGTTCTCCCCGATCAGTTCATTGATCGCACCAAAAATCGAGTTTCGACCTTTTTTGGGGATGGCATTGTGGCCCACATTGCCTTTGGAGATCCGGTCTGCAAAAACCTAGCTGATGTGCTGGCAGGGGCGATCGCCTCCCTAGAGCTACCGGATGTAACCCTGCACCAGGGCGGCACCTACGTCTGCATGGAAGGGCCGGCCTTTTCCACTCGCGCCGAATCCAACCTATATCGTAGTTGGGGCGCCACTGTGATTGGCATGACCAACCTACCCGAAGCCAAGCTCGCCCGCGAAGCTGAAATAGCCTACGCGACCCTGGCTATGGTGACGGACTACGACTGTTGGCATCCCGATCATGACAACGTCACAGTCGATATGGTAATTGGAAATTTGCAAAAAAACGCGGTCAACGCCCAACGCATCATTCAAGAGACTGTGCGCCGCCTTAGCCAAAATCCGCCGCCTTCTGAGGCCCACTCAGCGCTCAAGTTTGCTGTGATCACGCCTCTCGATAAAGCGCCTGTGTCCACCAAAGAACGTCTCGGGCTACTGTTGAGCAAGTATTTGTAGCGGCCGCCACGCCAACGGTTGCACGATAACCTGGACGGGCTTGTAGGGTATCAAATCTGGGTTTTAACAGTTAGGGGTGGGCTGCACGCAGCCCACCCCTAACTGTTGTTGATCATGTATTGGTCGTGAGGTGAATGGGGGCGATCGCTCCTACCCAAGCTCACGCCCGATACTTACGGAACGCGAGGGTCACATTGTGCCCGCCAAAACCAAAGGAATTGGAAAGCACGATCTCGATGGGCAACTGACGGCTCTGGTTCGGCACATAGTCTAGATCACAGGCCGGGTCAGGGTTTTGCAGATTAATGGTAGGAGGAACCTGATCACAGTTGACCGCCATCACCGCCGCCACGGCCTCAATGCCACCCGATCCGCCCAGCAAGTGTCCTGTCATAGACTTGGTCGAGCTGATGGCAACCTGATACGCATGATCGCCCAGCGCAGTTTTGATCGCAGCAGTTTCAGTCGAATCGTTAGCAGGCGTGCTGGTTCCGTGAGCATTGATATAGCTAACTTGGCTCGGATCAATGCTGGCATCTTTCATGCAGAGTTGCATGGCACGTGCTGCACCCTCACCGCCGGGCACTGGAGACGTCATATGGTAAGCATCGCAGGTCATGCCATAGCCGACGATTTCAGCATAGATCCGGGCTCCGCGACTCAACGCATGCTCCAGCTCTTCTAAAATCAAGATGCCAGATCCTTCGCCCATGACAAAGCCATCGCGATCGCGATCAAAGGGTCGAGATGCGTGATCAGGATCATCGTTATTAGAGGTAGACATGGCCTTACAGGCCACAAACCCTGCAAACGATAGGGGTGTAACAGCGGCCTCAGTGCCCCCGCAAATCATCGCCTGCGCATAGCCTCGTTGCACTAAGCGAAAGGCGTCACCAATCGCATTAGAGCCTGCGGCACAGGCGGTCACAGTGCAATTATTAGGCCCTTTTGCTCCGGTGTGAATCGCCGTCAGCCCTGCTGCCATATTGGCAATCATCATCGGCACCATGAAAGGGCTACAGCGATCGGGGCCACGGGTAAGATAAATCTCCTGCTGCTCTTCCATCACCTTCAGTCCGCCGATACCGGTGCCAATGATGACACCCACTTGCTCTGCGTTGAGGTCATTAATCGTGAATTGCGCATCCGCCAGCGCCTGTTTGCTAGCGGATACACCAAACTGAGCAAAGCGATCCATCCGCTTTGCCTCTTTGCGCTCCATATAGTCTTGTGGATCAAACCCCTTAACCTCTCCGGCAATCCGGCAGCCATGACGCGATGCATCAAACAGAGTGATAGGTGCAATGCCACTCCGACCAGCCAACAACCCATCCCAGTAATCCTGCAGGGTGTTTCCGAGCGGTGTAATAGACCCTAACCCCGTAACAACGACACGTTTAAGGGCAAAATCAGAGTTTGTCATGGTAACCACTTCAACGAAGGTGACCTACTGACTTAACGGACTGACTCAACGGAAGACAATATCTTCAGAGCTTTGTTCCATAGACAGCAGGAAGGGTGAACGAAAGCATGCAGTTCAGCAAGAGAACCCGTGTTAACCACCAACTACTTTAAGCAACAGCCGTCTTAATTCGTTCCAGCAACGTCTAGCTCATAGGTTAAAGCTAGGTTGCAGCTAGACAAACCAACCCAGAAATATATGCCTGAACCCAGAGCCGACCTTTAATAGCGGTGTAGCGTTGTCTCCAGACTCAGGCAGAGTGAACTAGGCTACGGACTTTTGCTTGATGTAGTCTACGGCGGCCTGCACGGTAGCGATATTTTCGGCAGCTTCGTCAGGAATCTCGATGTCGAATTCTTCCTCTAGTGCCATTACCAATTCTACGGTGTCTAGAGAATCAGCTCCCAGATCATTCGCAAAGCTGGCTGATGGTGTCACGTCAGCTTCATCCACACTCAACTGTTCAGAAACAATTTTCTGAACCTTCAGCATAATCTCATCTTGGCCCATGTCTTTTTCCCCACCCAATTTTGATGGCAAACTCAAGTAAACAGTATCTGCGAATCGTGATTCAAAGTTCACGCCAGATTGCAACGAGATAAATGAATCCGCTGCATATCGTACGATGTGAGCGGTAGAGCCGCTTTAGGTTAAAACCGTAATGCACGAGGCAATCTGTTCAACCCAAGCTCACTGACTCTCCCTAATGCATTTCTGCAATCAGGCATTACTCCATATTACTCTGTCGTGAAACCGTTTCCATCCTATCAGGATGCATGCCGATGGAATCATTGGAATTGTTGGGGCGATCGCCCATCATCCCTAAAGTCTCACTCCCGACATAGCTCATGTGACGCAAAACGAATCGTAGGAGTGCCGCACGTCGGGCATCTTAGCTGACGGGGCGATCGCACCCCTAGTTCATCTTCGAAAGATTAATGCGGGGATCAACGACCTTAAGCAACAAATCCGCCAGGATATTGCCCACAATCAACATGACTGCCGCCATCATTAAGCTTGCCATCACCAAGTAAAGATCCTGCGCGACCACCGCCTGCAGAATCATGCGCCCCAACCCCGGCCAGTTAAAAAAGTTCTCGGTAATGAATGCACCACTGAGCAAGTTCGCAAATTCAAACCCCAGCAGCGTAATTAAAGGATTCACCGCATTGCGCAGGGCATGGACATAGATGACACGGTTTTCTGGCAAGCCCTTAGCACGAGCTGTTTGAATATAGTCTTGCCGCATCACATCGAGCAATTGCCCCCGCGTAATGCGCTGCAATCCAGCAAAGCCAGTAATGCTGAGGGCAATGGTCGGCAGAATCATATGCCAGCCAATGTCTAAAATTTTGCCAAAGAGAGACAGATCAGCATGGTTAATGCTGGTCATGCCCCCTACCGGAAAGATCGGCGAGAGCTGTTGGGCTAAAAACAGCAACAGCAAACCCGTAATCAACGTAGGAAAGCCCTGACCTATGTAACTAATAATGCGCACCAGTCGGTCAATAAACTGATCTTGCCGCACGGCCCCCATCACGCCCAGAGGAACGGCGATCGCCCACGTCAGCACAATCGACGTAATCGATAGCAGCAGCGTCGCTGGAATCCGCTCCCAAATTAGCGACGACACTGAGCGCTGCGAATAGATAAAGCTAACGCCAAAGTCACCCCGCGTCAAAATATTTCGCAGCCATAGAAAGTACTGCTCAATGGCCGGACGATCTAACCCAAACTGCTGCTGAAACGCTTCTAGGGTTTCTGGAGTAATGCGGGGGTCTTGCCGCAGCACGTCTAGATAATTGCCCGGTGCAAGCTGGATAATAAAAAAGCTCAGGGCAGAGGCCAACAGCAGCGTCAGCGCTCCTTGGGCTAGCCGCTTCGCCACATAAATCAGCACATCGCCCGTAAACAACCGTGCTAATCCCTCGCGGAGCGATTGTAGACGGGAGGGATTGGTGGGTGCCGGAGTCAGTGTCATGGGTGAACCAGAAGTGAGTCGGAAGGCGAATCTGGCAGATGAGGCAACCTAGCGCGTCACACTCTAATAATTCACTAGGGTAATGATCGGCGCCTCCGGGAGGCGTTGCCGTCCATTCAGAAATAAAAGTTCAATAATGAACCCAAACCCGGCGAGTTCGCATCCAGTTTGCCGCACCAGATTAGCGGTAGCAGCAGCGGTTCCCCCGGTAGCAATCACGTCATCCACAATCAACACCCGGCTAGGCGGCGAGGCGGCATCTTGATGAATCTCTAACCCATCCGTGCCATATTCCAAATCATACTGAATAGAGTGAACAGCAGCGGGCAGTTTGCCAGGCTTGCGCACAGGAATGAACCCGGCATTGAGCTTATAGGCTAAGGGTGCGCCAAAGATAAACCCACGAGACTCCATCCCAACTACATAGTCAACCGACAAGTCAGCACAGCGCTCTGCCAAGGTATCGATGGTGTAGCGCAGCCCTTCGGCGTCTTGCAACAGGGTGGTAATGTCCCGAAAAATTACGCCAGGCTTGGGAAAATCTGGAATATCGCGAATCAGCGATTTGAGATCCATACGGGTCGCTTTACAGGAAAGAAGAATACGAAAAATTGAATCGTAGACATCTTAACATTCACTTTCTGAATTGCTCGGTCTGTTGCTGATTGTCTAGGAGAGAGCAACAACCCAGGCTCAGCAATCATCGGGGCATCCCCATCTATGTCTAAATGTCGTAGCCCAATGGCTCAACCGCTGCAACATTGCGCTACGACATAGGACGACAAGCCCCCCGCCCCAGTGGGTTATGCCCGTTGTCCGTCGAAGGCATACCGATGATGTATTGCGCTCAATATCCTCGATCAGCGGAGCGATCGCCCCGCGTCGAAAAGTTCTCAAACCAGCCGCGTTGCTTGAAGTAGAAGATTTGGAGCAGGGCGATCGCTCCCATGACTCCCAGGCACACAGGATAGCCCCAATACCATTCCAACTCTGGCATATTCAGGGGCGATCGCCCTGGATCAAAGTTCATGCCGTAGACTCCGGCAATAAACGTTAATGGAATAAACACACTTGATACCACCGTCAGCACCTTCATCACCTCATTCATCCGGTTGCTCACAGACGATAGATACACATCCATCAAACTCGACGCCACCTCGCGATAGGTTTCTACCATATCCAGCACCTGCACCGCATGGTCGTAGCAGTCTCGCAGGTATAGTCGCACTTCAGGACTCACCAAATCCCCCGAATCTCGAATCAGCGAGTTGATGGCATCTCGCTGAGGCCAGATGGTGCGCCGCAAGGTCAGCAACCCACGCTTAATGTCGTGAATTTTTTGCAGCGTCTGCTGATTAGGGTTTGCCACCACTTCGTCTTCTAGCTCTTCCAGCATCTCGCCATAGTCTTCAAGTACCGGAAAGAAGCCATCAATGATTGCATCAATCAGCGCATAGGCTAAGTAGTCTGTGCCCTGGTTGCGAATGGTGCCTTTGGCAAGGTGCAACCGTGATCGCACAGGCTCTAGGCAGTCGTATTCAGCTTCTTCTTGCACAGTGAGCAAATATGTTTTGCCCCAGATCAAGCTCACCTGCTCGCTAAAAAATCCTGTTCCGCTACCGGTTGGGGTGACCATGCGCGCAATGTAGAGAACCTGATCCTGATATTCCTCAAATTTAGGGCGTTGAGGCACATTCACGATATCTTCTAACACCAAGGGATGCAGATGAAAGACTTGACCCAGCCGTTGCAAAATATCTTCGCTTCCTAGGCCTTGCACATCAATCCAGGTGATGGTGTCTTCAGCTTCGATATAGGGAATGCAAGCTTCGGGAGCCTCGACCTGCTTTCGAAGGGCGGAGGTGCTCGAGTAGTCAATCACCTCGATCACAGGCGGCGATGCATCTGTCTCAATATCAAGGGTGCCGGGGACTGCTCCCGGTTCTGAATACGCGTAGTCCAATGATGTGCTGTCGTCGTCCTCTTCGAATTTAGAGAACGGTCTGCGGGCATGCACAGGCGTTCGATAGCGGTGACGAGCAACGGACTTGAAGTGGAGAGACATAGCGATCGCCTATAAAATCTGCTCTCATCCTATTGCAATCATTGGGTAGATTAAATCAATACTTTTGTAGAACTCTTGTGCAACAAGGCTTCTGCAAAAACAAACGGTCAAACCAGCGCGTTAGGTGTGATGGTCGAGCCTTTGATAGCAACCCGACCGAAGGAGGCCTTTGCCCGAAAAACCAACCCAAAAAAATAGCCGGGACTCCTCACGTAAAAGTGGGAGTTCCGGCTCTGAGCTACGTGAGCGCTTGCAGTCAAGCGCCCGCGGAGGACTTACATCATGCCCATACCGCCCATACCGCCCATCCCGCCCATCATGCCACCCATGCCACCCATTCCACCCATGCCGCCCATGCCGCCCATGCCGCCCATATCAGGTGCACCAGCCGGTTCAGGTTCAGGCACCTCAACGACGAGCACTTCGGTGGTAATTACCATCGCTGCGACCGAAGCCGCATCCCGCAGAGCCGATCGCACAACCTTGGCAGGATCAATAATGCCTGCGGCAATCAGATCCTCATATTGATCGGTCAAGGCATTGTAGCCAATGTTAAAGTCCAGATTGCGGGCTTTTTCCACCACAACGTAGCCTTCTACGCCGGCATTGTTTGCGATTTGCCGCAACGGTGCTTCAGCCGCCTTGATCACGATATTGGCCCCAATTTGTTCGTCAGGACTGAGGCTATCGCGGAATTCGGTGAGTTGCCCAGCCAAGTGCAACAGAGTAATCCCGCCTCCAGGAACAATGCCTTCTGCCACGGCAGCTTTGGTTGCATTCAGGGCGTCTTCAATTCGAAGCTTGCGCTCTTTCAGTTCTGTCTCTGTGGCCGCACCGACTTTGATCACAGCCACACCGCCTGTGAGCTTGGCAATGCGCTCTTGCAGCTTCTCGGTGTCATAGTCAGAGTCTGTTTCAGCTAGCTCTCGCCGCAGTTGAGCAATACGCTTTTCTATAGCCACTTTGTCAGCAGCTTCAGCCACTAAAATTGTGGTGTCTTTAGTAATGGTGACTTTGCGCGCTGTGCCCAGCATGTCAAGCGTTGCAGTCTCGAGGCTCAGACCAATTTCCTCTGCAATCACCTGACCATTCGTCACCACGGCGAGATCTTGCATAATCTCTTTGCGGCGCTGCCCAAAGCTAGGAGACTTAATAGCAACCACGTTGAGCACCCCGCGCAGCCGGTTAACCACCAGCGCTGCTAGCGCTTCGCCCTCTACGTCTTCAGCGATAATCACTAAGGGTTGCCCTGAGCGCGCTACTTTCTCAAGCAGGGGGACGAGATCGGCAATGGCACCAATTTTTTTATCCACCAGCAAAATCAGCGCGTTTTCAAACTCGCAGATCATGCGCTCAGTGTCTGTAATGAAGTAAGGGGAAATATAACCCCGATCGAAGTGCATTCCTTCGACCACTTCTAGCTCAGTCGTTGTCGTTTTAGATTCTTCGACGGTGATTACGCCGTCATTGCCGACTTTTTGCATGGCATCGGCAATCATCGCGCCGATTTCTGGATCGCTCCCAGCAGAGACGGCCGCAACTTGGGCGATCGCATTTCCTTCAATCGGCTTTGCAACCGCCTGAATGGCATCTAGCAACTTGGCCGTGGTTTTCTCAATGCCGCGTCGCAGGCTAACCGGATTGGTGCCTGCTGCAACATTCTTTAAGCCTTCGTGGATCATGGCTTGTGCTAGCACCGTTGCAGTGGTGGTGCCATCGCCAGCCAAGTCTTTGGTTTTGGAAGCAACTTCACGGATAAGTTGCGCCCCTGCGTTCTCTAGCGGATTTTCTAGGGAAATTTCTTTTGCAATGCTCACTCCATCGTTCACAATTTCGGGAAGCCCGAATTGCTTTTGCAGCACAACATTGCGCCCCTTGGGGCCAAGGGTAATTTTGATGGCATCGGCGATCGCGTTAATTCCGCGTTCTAGTGACTGCCGAGATTCTTCTTTAAAGACAACAATCTTAGTCATTCATTCACGGATTTGCACAGTTCTCATACAGCAATTTAGCACTCTCTGGGAGAGATTGCTAAAAAGATTCAGATCGTAGGGGTCAGCGCAGGTGACTTAATCTGCTCATCTAGAGGATTTGGCTAAATTAATCGATGGATTGATTGCCCCACCCCCGCAGGCTGCCAGCCACGCGGGGCATCAGTGCAGGTTGATCAAGCGAAATTGGCTCAGCAGGGACGATGGCCTCTGCACCCTCGTCTAAAATTTCTGCTTGGTAGGTGACCAAGCCTGCATCTTCTCCCCCAATGCACCGGGCAGCCTGCCAAGATAAATCTAAAGAGCGATCGCCCACATAGGGTCCTCGGTCATTGATCCGTACCACGACTGACTGCTGAGTTTTAACGTTCGTAACCCGCAAAAACGTATTGAAGGGCAGGGTTTTGTGAGCCGCTGTAAGCGCCATCTGGTTAAAGCGCTCGCCATTCGCTGTGAGCCGTCGATGAAAATAAGGGCCATACCAAGAAGCGGTGCCTTTTAGCGTAAGCGGGCTAGAAAGCAGGCCATCCATCGTCATCTGCGCTTTGTGCAAAGAGAGCGGGGGTGCCTCTAACGCCTCGCGTAGATTGTTGACCCAGTTGATGGCGATCAGGTCGCTGCTGCGGCCATAGACCTTGGCCTGAGCGTCATGAATGACAAATAGCGGAGTTTGCTCGGCTAGACCCGCAGGCAATCCGTTCAGCCGCGTCGGCTGAATCTGCTGGGGATCAAAATTGGATTGCTGGAGCATGCGCCGAAAGGTTTGTGCGAGCCGTGTGGCCTCACTGCGGGTCAGCACCTCTGCGATCGGCTGTCCCTTGACGCTGACCTGATAGACCGTGGATGCAGCATAGGGAATGGCAGCAGCTTGGGACTCAATCGGGCAAAGCTGCAAACTCTGTACATGGGAGGCTAGGAGGGTGTCCGCTTGAGGGCGCTGGTCTGTCACAACGCGCTGCACCGTCACCACAGGCGGCATCAGCGACAGATGGCGCCGGTTGACCCAAGGCGATACGCGGCTCAGCAGGCTGGTTTGAACCAGTGACGATGAGCGGCGAGGCGGCTGATTTTCGGGCTGCCAGGTGAGCGCCTCCGGCTGGGCCGTGACCGATTCGACCGTCGATGGAGAGCTAAATCGCGATTCCCAGGTTTCGATGAGTTGGGCCATAGGGATAGCGGTAGCCCATGGGGCGATCGCCCCGAGCATGCCACTTACCCACACAGCCGCCCAAGCAACTCGTGACGAGTTCATGATGGCGTTCTACTTTTCTTAAAACCAGCGATCGCAGTCCATCCACTCTGGATAAAGTCCAGTAGGTAGGGTGCGTCGTGGGCGTAAATGCAACATTCTGCCGATGATCCCGCGGTGATGATCCCACGGTGGGGATCGGCAAAACCTTCTACAGAATAGGCGAATTAATCTGAAAGGCAAATAAGTTGTGCCTTTCTATACTGACAGTTATGAAGTTTTAATAAAATTTTTTCAAGGAATTTTAAGATAATATCCCTCCTTGGAGGGATGGAGCCCAGCAGGGTTTAGAAATGCGAAGCTGAATCCCTGCCTGTAGGGATCTGCCAGATGGCTTCTCTACCAACGCATTTTGCAACTTTTCGGATTGCGCCTGCCTTGTCCCGGGGCTTGCGTCCTGCCCCTGTCATCTCTACGCTATTCCCTATGGCAGATTTAAAGGAAATACTGATTCCCGAAGCGCAGTGGCTCTGCCTGCTGATGCATTTGGGCAGTTGGCAAGGCAGCTTCGCGCGGCTGGATCCCATGGGCGAACTTCAAACCGAAACGCCTACAATCATCCAACTTGCCGGCGAGGATAATAATCAAGCAGTGCGCCAAACCCTGAATTATTACCAGGCCGGTGCTACCGTTTTGAATGACCAAACCCTAGAGCGACAGACAGTGTTGAACTACAGCACGCTGAATCGAGGGGTGCTGTTTTTTGGAAATGGTGCGTTTTCGCAAGGATCGCTGCAATTTAGCCCCATGGCAGACTTTGGGGGAGAGTTTGGGTTTATTCAAGGCGATCGCCGCTTGCGATTGGTGCAGATATTTGCGGCAGGGGGTAAGGGGGCACTGTCGGGAATAACGCTTATTCGAGAGCGATCGCCCCACAGCAACAGTCCTGAGCAGCCTCCCCTGACGGTAGACACGCTGCTCGGCTGCTGGAAGGGCCAAGCCGTGACGCTCTATCCCGACTGGCGATCGCCCGATGCCTTTCCCACTGAACTCACACTTGATCGCAGCCCTGATCAGCCGGATCAACTGCGCCAGCGCTTAGTTATGCCCTCTCGGACTATTGTCTCTACGGCCACAATTCAAACAACCTTAGCCGGATCACGGCTGCTGTTTGGGAGCGATCGCCACGCCACCCAAGTCTTGCTGTTGCCCGACGGAGCCTCCTGCACAACGCCCCTGGCTTGCCCTGCAGGGCAGCACTTTTTTCTAGAGGCAGGCTGGCTTGTCGCGCCAGACCTGCGGCAGAGGTTAATTCGCCGCTACGATGCCCAGGGCGGCTGGCAAAGCCTGACACTGGTCGTCGAGCAACGAGTTACCTAAAATCCTCAAAATTGCTAGCGTTTGTCCTTCCGCCGAGGTTTGGCATGGCCCGACGATGAGCGCTGTGGGCTATATCCCGTAGCGGCGTTATACACTCGCTCATTGGCCTCGGCAGATTTGAACAAATCCACCACGGGATGGGGATAATTCACACCCAAGACCACCCCAAACCGCTGCTGCTCTGCAGAGTCCAGCAGCCAGGGCTGGTGCACTTTAGCAGTCGGCAGCTGCGCCAATTCGGGCAGCCAGTGCCTTACATATTCACCTTGAGGATCGTAGTCCTTCGACTGCTTCAGAATGTTGAAAAAGCGAAAGCCGCGAGCATCGTTGCCAACCCCAGCGGTATAGTTCCAGTTGCCATAATTGCTGCACACGTCATAGTCAATTAACAGCGACTCAAACCACTCTGCCCCTATCCGCCAGTCGATGCCTAAATTTTTAGTCAGAAAGCTGGCCACATTTTGCCGGCCCCGGTTTGACATATACCCAGTTGCCGCCAATTCGCGCAAGTTAGCATCCACTAAGGGAAACCCAGTCTTGCCCGCACGCCATAGGTCAAACCGCATCCAGTCTTGCTGCCAGGGTATCGAGATGCCCTGCAAGCCCTCTGGCTGAAACACCCGGTTTCCATGCTGGACACAGATAAATCGAAAATAGTCGCGCCAGAGCAGCTCAAACACGAGCCAGTAGGTCGAGTCGTTTTGGATGCGCTCGCTTTCGTAGACCTGCACCTGAGCATGAATGTAGCGGGGCGAGAGGCAGCCCAGCGCCAGCCACGCTGAAAACTTGGAGGAATCATCGGGGTGCAACATGCCGTTGCGGGTGACTTTGTAGCATTTGAGGCGATCGCTCTCCCAGATATAGTCGTGCACCCGCGCCTTGCCTGCGGTCTCGCCCCCTATCCATCGCATCCCTGCGCGAGTATCGGGGGTTGGTGCTTCTAACCCCAGCGCATTTAGAGTCGGCAACTCGCCTACAGCGGCTCGTAAATCGCCAGGCAGCGGCGGCAAGCGCGTGGGAGCAGGCAGCGGCGGATTTACCCCCGACTCTCGCTCGACCTGTTTGCGAAACTGGGTAAAGACGTCTGGCGTTTGGGTGACCTCAAAGGGCAAGTCATTGGGATGATAAAGGGTGTGGCCCCAGTCGGATTTCACGTCCACCCCCAACGGCTGAAGCGCTTGGTGCAAGGCCGTTTCCACCCGTGTCTCTTCGGCAGTCGCCTCGCGATGAAAATACACCACGTCGATCTGCAAGTCAGCCACTAGTTGAGGGATCACGTCCTCTGGCTGGCCTTGGCGCAGCACTAAGTCACTGTCTAGGTTGCGGAGAGCCTGACGGAGATCGGCCAAGCTTTCGAGCAAAAACTGAGCCCGAAAGGCTCCCGTTTTGGGAAACCCAAAGGATGTGGTGGAAAACTGACGCGGGTCGATGCAGTAGAGCGGAACCAGGTGGTTGGGTGGGTGGGCGATCGCCCGAAACAGGGGGGCATGATCATGCAGGCGCAGGTCGGTACGGAACCAGAGCAGAATGCGAGAAGCCATGAATTGGGACTATTAGGAGAAGGGTGGGGACTGGATCGAGTAAGGCTCATTATGGAACTGTTCAAAAGGTTTAATAGATGAACCGCCCAGCAGACGGGCGATCGCCCCTCCTTCAGAGTACACTTCTTCTTATAGCGATATTCTTATAGCGATACTGGTTGCTTGTTGACATACGAGCGCCCTTCGCCACAGGCGTCAGCCTATCACCACTCCGGCTGATCCTCGTGCCCTCGCCATCCCATATCGCGACCTGTCTCACCCCAACCCAGTGTAAGCACTTCAGCAAACCGGTGCGATCGCCCCCCCAAGTTCTCCGTTTGCGCCTAGGGTTAAAGATAGACTGCTCGCCGTCGCCCCTCCTCACCACCCACACGATTATGAAAGACCTGATCAAAGGCATTCATCGCTTTCAGACTGAGTATTATTGCACCCATCAAGATCTCTACCAAGAGCTAGCGCGGGGGCAGCATCCCAAAGTGTTGTTTATTACCTGCTCTGATTCGCGCATTGATCCATCGCTCTTATGCCAGGCAGAGCCCGGCGAGATCTTTGAAATTCAAAACGCAGGCAATATTATTCCCCCCTATGAATCTACCAATGGCGGCGAGGGTGCAACGATCGAATATGCCATTGATGCATTGGGCATTCGTCAGATTGTGATTTGTGGGCATACCCACTGTGGCGCCATGAAGGGCTTGCTCAATTTGCACAAAATTGAGGAAGAATTGCCCTTGGTGCATAGTTGGCTCAAGCATGCCGAAGCCACTCGGCGCGTGCTCAAGGAGCACTACACGCACCTCAGCGGCGAAGACCTGCTCGATGCAGCTGTATCGGAAAATGTGCTGACTCAAATCGAAAACCTTCGCACTTATCCCACGATTCGCTCCAAGCTCTATAACAACGAGCTCAAAATTTACGCCTGGACCTACGACATCGACACTGGCGAGGTGATGGCCTACGACCCCGCCACCCACTCCTATGTGCCGCCCTATAAGCTACTTCCCCCCGACGAGCAGGATTTAGAACTGTCGCAGACCTTTGCGGGCTGCGTGTTGCCCGACCGCGATCCCAAGCATCTGATCTCACCCAATGCCTCCACAACAGCCTCTAGCCTCTTAGAGTCACCTCCGGACATGGAGGCGATGCCTGTGGTTACGTCTAGCAAAAAGCAGGAGAGCCCAGGTAGACAGGCCCCAGGCCAAACCAATGGGCGATCGCACACAGACAGCGTGCCAGCTCAGCCGGACCAACGGTTTCCGTTCATGTATATGCCACCCGACCAAGCCGACCGCATCTATCGTGGCTCTAAACCCAGATCATCTCGCTAAGGGGAATTAGGACGAGGAGTAGAAGCTAGGGCTTTGTAAGGATCACCTGTGACCATTGACCCGCTAACAACCTATCCCTATGCCTCAGGGCGGCGGGTGATCATGGGCACGCGAGGCGCCGTGGCGACTAGCCAGCCGTTGGCGGCGGCGGCCGGAGCTGAAATGCTATGGGCAGGTGGCAATGCGGTGGATGCGGCACTAGCAATGGCGATCGCCCTCACGGTAGTCGAGCCCACCTCCAACGGCATTGGGTCAGACGCCTTTGCCCTGGTATGGGATGGAGCGCTGCACGGGCTAAACGGATCGGGCAAGAGCCCGCAGCAGCTTCCCCTCAGCCTATTTGCCGACCAATCACACATGCCCTTGCATGGGTGGAAGCCTATCACGGTGTCGGGGGCAGTCTCGAGTTGGCGTGCCCTTTGGCAGCGATGGGGCACATTGCCCTTTGAGCAATTGTTTGAACCGGCCATTCGCTATGCTCGCGATGGCTTCCCCGTCTCGCCCGAAACCGCCCGCGCTTGGAAACGGTCAGAGGCGATGTTTTTGCCGTTGCAGGGGAAAGAATTTGAGCCCTTTCAAGCGGTGTTTTTCCCCAATGGGCGATCGCCCCGCGCTGGTGAAATTTGGGGCAGCGAGGCCCACGCTCAAACCCTCACAGAACTGGCAAACTCCGGCGGCGATAGTTTTTATCAGGGGGCGATCGCCCAGCGCATTGCAGACTTTGCGGCGGCCACTGGCGGCTATCTCACCACCGCCGACTATGCGGCGCACCAGTCTGAGTGGGTTGACCCCATCAGCACCGATTATCGAGGGCTCACCGTGTGGGAGCTGCCGCCCAACGGGCAGGGTATCGCGGCGCTGATGGCGCTCAACATTTTGGAGGGAATAGAGCTTAGCCGCTATCCGCGAGAATCGGTTGAGAGCATCCACTGGCAGATCGAAGCGATGAAGCTGGCCTTTGCTGATGTCTATCGCCATGTGGCCGACCCACAGCATCTGCAGGTATCAGTAGCGGAGATGCTGGATAAAGGCTATGCGGGCGATCGCCGCGCCCTAATTGGCGATACCGCACTGCCGCTGGCAAACCCCGGCCTACCGCGAGGCGGCACCGTGTATCTGGCAGCCGCGGATCCCGACCTAATGGTGTCATTCATTCAGTCTAATTACGAAGGGTTTGGCAGCGGCATACTGGTGCCGGGGACGGGCATTGCGCTGCACAATCGCGGCGCTGGATTTGTGCTGCAAGACGGGCACCCGAACCAATACGCTCCCGGAAAACGCCCGTTTCACACTATTATTCCTGGTTTTTTAAGTCGAGATGGGCAGCCCCTCGGCCCCTTTGGCGTGATGGGCGCTCCGATGCAGCCCCAAGGGCATGTGCAGGTCGTGGTGAATCTGGTGGACTATGGCATGAACCCTCAAGCAGCGCTAGATGCACCTCGCTGGCGGTTTTTGGAAGGCAACCAAGTGCTGCTAGAGCAGTCGATGCCCCGCGCTGTAACAAGCGGGCTGGGCGATCGCGCCCACGCAGTGCAGGTGAGCGGCGGGGTGCAGTTTTTTGGCAAAGGTCAGATCATCCTCAAGCACGGCAGTACGCTCATCGCCGCCTCAGAACCTAGAGCTGACGGTCTGGCGATCGCCCTCTAGTCGGTTCAGCACAGATTAATGTGTATGTTAAGGCGAATTCAGACGCTTGCCCCCCAGATCACTGAGGCAGCTTCCATAGACGCACGCTAGTGTAGCCGCGTCCGGTCGCCAAATAGCGCCAGTCGGCCTGCACGGAGACGTGATCGAGCGGCAACAGCCGCTCTGCACTGGTATAGGTGGCGATCGCACGTCCCTCTAGCAGATCCCACTGAATAAGCTGGCCATCTGAATCGCTGCTGAGCAGGCGTCGCCCATCACCGGATATCATCAGCGAGTTGACAAACCCCGAGTGCTTTTCTAACGTTTGCTGTAGCGTGCCATCCGCTGCATTCCACACTCGAATGGTGCGGTCTGTGCCGCTCGCAATGACGCTAGCGCCATCGGGGCTATACACCAGCGCGTTAAGCGCGCCGCTAAAACCACTCAGGGTTTGCAGCCGCTCCCCCGTTTCGTAATTCCAGATCACAATTTCGGAGCCAGTGCCTGCAGCGGCGACCTCAGAGGCCACCGGATTGAGGGCGATCGCATTAACAAAGCCCTCGTAATCCGTCAGAGTTCGAAGCGATTTGCCTGTATCCACATCCCAAACCCTCACCGTGCGGTCAGCACTGCCGCTAATCACTAACTTGTTGGGGCTGAATCGTACAGCGTTGACGGGGCTAGTATGCCCCGTCAACTGCTGCAACTGTTCTCCCGTCTCCATGTCCCACACGCGAACCGTCGTATCGGCGCTGCCGCTAGCCAGCAGTCTCCCATCACCGCTCAGCTCTAGCGCATTGATATAGCTGCGATGCCCGCGCATCTGCTGGGCGGGTTCCCCCGTAGCCCGATCCCACACGAGGATGTTGGTATCTGCGCCAGCGCTGATGATTGTCTGACTATTGGCGGTAAAAATTACAGTATTGATAGGGGCAGTATGGCCGACTAGCTCCGCCTCTACTGACAACTGCTGCTGATCGGATGGCAGCGACGGTACAGATGAAATGGATGGGATAATTGCTTGCTGACGGATATTCAATACCTGCAAACTGCCCCAGCTAGCCAGCCCTACTAGCACTGAGGCAATCCCCACCCAGAGACGGCGATCGCCCCTCCATTTCCCTATCACCAAAGATGCCTGAAGCGGATGGGTTGAGCCCTGCACCATCGTTTCTGCCCCGCCCGTGAGCGAGGGCAGCGATATCTCTCGAGTCGTGGGCAAGCCCCCCGTTGGCATGCCCGACTCACCAATTCCCTGCTGGCGCAAAGACTTCAGCATTGCCAAAATGTCTTGTGTGCTTTTAGGACGCCCTGAAGCTTTGGGCGCAATCAGCCGATCAATGAACTCAGCAAACGGAGCCGACACATGGGGAGCAAATCGTCGCCAGTTATAAGAGTCATTCAACGAATCGTAAATTTCGGGATTAGTAGGTTGTCGCCCCGTAAGCAGAAAAATGAACGTCCACCCGAGCGCATAGAAGTCTGACTGGGGCACAGCTAGGCCCTTTTCTTGCTCAGGTGGGGTATAACCCGCTGAGCTAATGCGCGTCATCCCTAACGAACCGTCGAGTTGGTTGAGATACGTCTCGGTCATTTCACGGGCTGCACCAAAATCAACGAGCACTACTTGCCCACCCGAGCGCAGCATAATATTCTCTGGCTTAATATCGCGGTGAAAGTAGTTGCGCTGATGCACCAGATTCAGAACCTGAACGACCTGCTCTAACCATTTCATCGCCTGGGATTCGCTAATGGGATGGTTGCCCTGCTGGCGCATCCATTCCTTTAGATTAGGACCGTCTATTTTTTCCATCACCAAGCAGTGCATTGGCTCAGAGCCGTTGCGGGGATAGAACTTGAAATAGCCCTCTGGCTCAACATGGGGCACCCCTGAGCTTTGCAGTTGGCTCAGCACTTGAGCTTCTTGCTCAAACAACTGCACCGCCTTAGGGTTGTGGTTGTGCACCTCTTTCAGCACTTTAAGAATTTTGGGAATGCTGCGCTCATAGGCTTCATACACTTGTCCAAAGCCGCTGCGTTTATTGAGCACTCGCATGACTCGGTATCGCTCTTGCAGCAGCAGATCAGAGCCGCAGCTTTGACAGTAGCGGCTGCCATCGTTGGCTGGGTGATCGGGTTGGGGGCAGGCAGTGTTAATGCAAAGGCTCATGGTAGATAGTCATCGGCTCCCTGAATACCTGGGCAATCTTCTCTAACCTTGTCTAGAAGAGGGTGTGGAGCAAGCGGTCAATCGCCTCTCGCTGCATCGGGTACGACAGGCATGCTACTTCAAGAGAAAATTCAAGAGAAAAATTAGACCTAGGCACTATCAGCATACCCTCTCTCTATGGGGATAGATGCAAGGGGAACACAGTTCAGGGCAGCATAGATGCCAAACAAACGCTCGCCGCTTTGCGCTAGCGCTTGAGTTGCACTGCTAGATTAAGCAGCGGTTAGCGCGGCACGCTGATCTGCAAAAAGGTATCCAGATCTGAAAACGACCCGGCGTAGGTCACCGTTGGGGTATCGTACCCCTTTAAATTGACGGCGTGCTGTTGAAATAAATTGGCGTTAGAGATGGATTCCACCAGATATCCATAGGTAGACTCACCTAGAGCAACATCTCTGCCAATTTGCTTCGTGGCAGACTCTAGCCGAAACGCTGCATTGACCGTGTCGCCTAGGGCAGTATAGTCGGGGCGATCGCCCGTTCCCGTATTGCCTACCATGGCGTAGCCCGTATTTAGCCCTGCTCCCACCCGCAGCGGAAACGGCAGCGGATAGCGCTCATGCAGGCGGCTCGTCATTTTGTGAAGTGCGCTCAGCGCTTGGGCAATGCGAACCATCTCATCATGGCTCACCCCTTGGGGCCCATGAATCCACACCGCCATAATGGCATCGCCAATATACTTGTCAACCCAGCTGCCATACTCGCGGATGATATCTCCGGCGCAGCGAAACCAAGTGCCAATCGCCTCTGACAGAATCTTTTCATCAATCTGACGGGTCATCACAGTAAAGTCGCGAATATCGACTACTAATACCGAAATCAAGCGGCGCACGTGCAGGGTCGCTGTGGCTGTAAATTCTTGAGAGTCGATGCCGAGGGACGAGTCACTTAGGTGTGAGGCAAAATCTGGAGAGAAGAAATCTAGCTCAGTCTGCCCAAACGTCAGGTGATCGCCACTATGCAGCGTAACCGGAACGCTGACTCGCCGCCCATTGACGAAGGAACCATTGCGGCTGCCTAGGTCAATCAAATAAAACTCCCCGGTCTCCATCCGTTGCAGCATTGCATGGTTGCGTGAGATCCAGCGATCGGGCAACACGAAGTTGTTGTCATCCCCCCGACCCACCGTCCAACAGTTGCTGTTCGTGAGTGAGAGATAACGACTGCCAGAATCGGTGAGTAAGACCAGATGAGGAACAGGCTGGGGTGCAGTCACTGCGAACCAAGAACCGCTAATGTTTCTGAGGAAGCCATTTTAAGATACACCTAAGCAGTGGCAGCAACAGGTCAACGTGTGCTTAAAGCCTAAGCAAAGTTAGAGCAGCGCCCTGCCAAAAGCCCGAGATAAAGAAAAATCCCTACTACGGACGATGGACTATGTCTGCCGCTCAACTGGCGCATCAGTCGCCTTAAACGTGTCAACCTGCCTCAGATCATCCAAATCATAGCCCACTCTAGGCCGCCGCCGCCGCCAACCAAAACAGGCCATCTACTAGGATCGTACTGAGAACTGCGCCGCTGAAAGCCCACCAATGCAATTGCTGAGAACGCAACGGAACTAGGCCTACCAAAAGTAATATACCCAGCAATGCTATTGCACAACCAATTCCCCAAGAGGTTTGCATATGCACTAGGGCACCATGAAGAATAGATCGCGCTTCTACCAGATCAGCCAGAACGACCTGTCGCCAAAATGGAATAAGTCGCACCGTGTAGAAATAAGCATCCGTAATGGCAGTTCCAAACAGCGACCCTAAATAAAACCAATTGCCCAGTTTGCCTTGTTGTCTCATCAGGGCATAGATCGCAAAAGGCAGCCCGATTGCTTCAACCGGAAGATGCACTAAAGGCTCCCACCGCAGCCAGCCCCAGTACACTGACCCCGCCAGCCATGTCCAGTTAAATCCCATCATCAAATCACCCCAACGCTGAAATCGGGGAGAGCGCTCTAGCCGTTGGGCGATCGCAACCAGCAGGGGCGTAATTGCTAGACTGACCCAAGGCAATACCCGCACTAAGGGCGCTTGCACTAGAACAGGGATTGCAATCAAGAAGATGGCACCCGCAAAAATCAAAAGCCTTTCATTTAAAGAATTTTGAATAAACTCAGACGCGAGTGACTTAGGGGCACTCTGCTGAGGGAGCGTTATATCGACAGAGTCTCCCTCCAAATGGGCTGGAGGAGGATTCACTGCTGATTGTTTAGACGGAGCGGTATAGAAAATCAATTGCTTAATATTAAGGCTAAGTTGATGATTCTTATTTAGTTAACTTAATTTAACACTAGTTCGTGTTTCCTTACAATGCATCCTCCCCAGGGGGATATCTCATTCATTATCGAGCATTACCCCTAAAATGTGTGAACTGTGCTCAGTCAGAGCAGGGCGGAGTCTCTAGAGTTTTTAGGATTAATTTGTTTTCTTGGATAGTCTGGCGCTGGGCTCAGATCTCAGTTGAGCCTGCCTTCAAGCCCCCAACTATCCTGGGATAGGAGCGATCCCCTTGTCAGGCAATCGACGTAAAATTGATGCGTAGGGTGTTTTCTATTACAAGGCAGCTATGAAACCATCGCTAACCCATAACGTATTTAAGCGCTTGCTCGGACACCCCAAGTATCGGTGAGAGATTATTTTGGGTGCGATCGCCTACCTCATTAGCCCAATTGATATTTCGCCGGATGTGTTTCCGGTGCTGGGATGGATTGATGATGGGGTAATTGCAACAATTGTGGTCACCGGGCTGACGCAGGTGTTGTTAGAACGCCGTCAGGCGATGAAGGCAGAACGGCTTGCCAACTCGGCTGCCGGAGCGTCAGACCATATGGAAGAGCCTGTGATCGCTGATATAGTTGCCGGGGATAGGCATAGCGAGGAGCAGGTCTAGCATCAGTGCAGTAGCAGCCGGGTCTGAGCCAGTGGGTGCGATCGCTCCGAATTGCTTTGCCGCCTGAAGGTCGAGTTCAGTCACCGCTTAGAATGGAGAAACGAATGAATGGATAGGGCGATAGATAGGGCGATCGCCTCTTTCACTATCGCCGCTACGCTTACGTTAACTACAACGTCTTCAGCGTTCTTCTACTTATATATAATCCCGTTCCATTTAAGAGGAAAGCTCTTCTTAACACTTAGCCCCTGCAATAACGGCTACTGGGGCTGAATAGGGCGCAGAAGATAGCCGTGGCCCAACTGGATTAGCCCTCGCATGAGTTTTGCATGAGTACAGTAGATTTTTTAGATCGGTATGATGTCGTGGTGGTGGGTGCAGGGCACGCAGGCTGTGAAGCGGCCTTAGCAGCAGCGCGTCTCGGTTGCCGCACGCTGCTGCTTACCCTTAACCTAGATAAGATCGCCTGGCAGCCCTGCAACCCGGCAGTCGGTGGCCCTGCAAAATCTCAGCTGACGCACGAGGTCGATGCCCTGGGGGGGGAAATTGGCAAGATGGCCGATCGCACCTACCTCCAAAAGCGGGTGCTAAATGTGTCACGAGGCCCTGCTGTATGGGCGCTGCGGGCGCAAACCGATAAGCGCGAATATGCCGCAGTGATGAAAGGCATTGTGGAAACCCAGGAAAATCTCACCGTGCGCGAAGGTATGGTGACGGATTTGGTGCTGGGACAGCACGATGAAGTGATTGGCGTCGAGACTTATTTTGGCGTAGCCTTTAGCTGCACTGCCGTGGTGCTAACCACGGGCACGTTTTTGGGAGGACGCATTTGGGTTGGCAATAAGTCAATGGCAGCGGGGCGCGCTGGAGAGTTTGCCGCAGTCGGTTTAACGGAGACGCTGAACCGCCTCGGGTTTGAAACCGGACGACTCAAGACCGGCACCCCAGCCCGCGTCGATCGCCGCTCAATCAACTTTGACGTGCTAGAACGGCAGCCTAGCGACGCTGAGGTGCGCTGGTTTAGCTTTGACCCGCAAGAATGGCTGGTGCGTGAGCCTATGGACTGTCACCTCACCCGCACGACTGCCGAAACCCATCGAATTATTCGCGAGAACCTTCATTTATCTCCTGTGTATGGGGGCTGGGTAGATGCCAAGGGGCCACGCTATTGCCCTAGCATTGAAGACAAGATTGTGCGCTTTGCGGATAAAGAGAGCCATCAAATTTTTCTGGAGCCAGAAGGGCGTGATATCCCAGACGTATATGTGCAGGGGTTTTCGACCGGCTTGCCGGAGTCGATTCAGCTCGCCATGCTGCGATCGCTCCCTGGGTTAGAGCAATGCGCCATGCTGCGTCCTGCCTATGCAGTGGAGTATGACTACCTGCCTGCAACCCAGTGCTACCCCACCCTGATGACCAAAAAAATTAAAGGGTTATTCTGCGCCGGGCAGGTCAACGGCACAACCGGCTATGAAGAAGCCGCAGCTCAGGGACTCGTGGCAGGCCTCAACGCGGCGCGGCTAGTGCAGGGCAAAGAGATGGTCGTCTTCCCCCGTGAGCACAGCTATCTTGGCACGCTGATCGATGATCTCTGCACCAAAGACTTGCGGGAGCCCTACCGGATGCTGACCTCTCGCTCGGAATATCGGCTACTGCTGCGGTCAGATAATGCCGATCAGCGCCTGACGCCGTTGGGGCGTGAGATTGGACTGATTGGCGATCGCTGCTGGAGCCTGTTTCAGCAGAAACAAGCCCAAATTACAGCCGAAGCCGAACGCCTCCACGCCACCCGACTTAAGGAGCTAGAGCCTACAGGTCAACGCATTATCAACGAAGCCCAGCAGCCCATCAAAGGGTCCATTACCCTAGCGGAGTTGTTGCGCCGCCCCGGCTTCCACTATGGGGATCTCGTTGCGTTCGAACTGGGAGATGGGGCGCTGCGTCGGGACGTGCGCGAAGCGACAGAAATTGAGATTAAGTATGCGGGCTACCTGCATCGGCAACAGGCGCAAATTGATCAAATCTCCCGCCAGTCCCATCGCGCGCTCCCGCCTGATCTCAACTACCATGCCATTGATACCCTTTCAAAAGAGTCGCGAGAGAAGCTGGCGACCGTGCGCCCCCTCACCATTGGGCAGGCAAGCCGCATCGGCGGGGTAAATCCTGCCGATGTGAATGCGCTGCTCTTGCACCTCGAAATTCAAGCTCGGCAGCACGCCGCCCCCGTATCTGACCGCAACCCGGCAAACGCAGCATCTAGCTGATATGGCCTTGCCTCTTAGGCCAAGTGGGCTGGTTCTCGAAGTTTTGGGATCTACAGCAATATTGAGTGATCGCTTTTTAGAAGGATGCGATACATTTAGGTGAAATGTTGTCTGACGCGGCTCAATATCCTGATATATCAGCGTTTTGTAGTTTGCGCTAGAGGTCGGGACGGGCAGCTGTGCAGCACATTGTTCAAGCCAAGTCAGTTCAAACCAAGTGGTCTAATGATTTGGTTGGATTGAGGTGCAGTCGATAGGCGATTCTCTCTTAGACGGCAACGCCGAACGCTGCTCCTAGCCGTATTTTGACCGACCTGCAAGAGCGTTGTCACCTATGTCTCAAGACGCAAACCTATCCCCCACCCCAGCAGATTCAGAGCTTTCCTTTGCCGCGATGGAGCCTGCGACCCTCACTATTGAACGGGAACAAGCAGTGGCGTCGGCCTCTCAGCAATTTGCTGATGGTGCGGCCCACCAGCTGATGGATGAATTGTTTGGCGATGTGGAGCAGATACTGGGTGTGGATGTATCCCTGCCTCGAGAGTCGGTAGATCCCATGGATCTTCCGCCGCTGTCGTTGGCCGTAGCGGGACTATTGCCTAGCATCACTGAACCCACTGGAGACATGGGTACTGCTGAAAACGGGCTAGATGATGCCGATGCAGCTGATATTGCAACCTTAGGTGAACCAGAAAGTAAGCAGGATAACGCTTGGGGGCGATCGCTCGATCAGTGGCTGATGGCACTAGCGGTCATTTCCATCGCGGCTACCGGGCTAATTTGGTGGGTCCTGCAGCGTCAGGGTCAGCCTTCCACAGCCGAAGTCATGGCAACTGGGGAAACCTTGCCCGCAGGCGATCGCGAGTTTTTGAGCTATATGGAGCGATCGCTCGTAGTACTAGAGCAAAGAACTGAGCAACGCCCATCCGAGGCAGATAGCTTGCCCAATATCTCAGTCGCGGCGGCCAATGGGCCCGCCGTGCTAGAGCGCGTCTATGTGCCTATCTACCAACCGCCTCAGTCCGCCGCGATGATCCCTGTGCCGGTTCCGGTGCCCACCGCCACCTTGCCCCAGCCCCAGCCTCAAATCGCTGCGTCAGTGACAACTCCCAATGCTCCTGCGCCAGAGCCAAGTGCTGAGGATCAAACTGCGGCGGTGATTCCCAACATCGCGCCTATGATCAATCATGTGCTAATTGGGGTGCTGGAACTGGGCGATCGCTCTGCGGCATTATTCGAGATCAACGGCGTGCCCCAACGGGTGCAGATGGGAGAGAGCGTCGGCTCTAGCGGGTGGATGTTGGTTTCTGTCAGCAACGATGAAGCGATTGTGCGTCGCAATGGTGAAGTCCGCTCGATCTACATTGGGCAAACGTTTTAGACCATCATGTTCCCCTTGCTGCTATAGAGCATTGGTGAAGCACTAGTTCTCAGTAAATTTCTTAAACAGTCAGTCGTTGATAACGGTCGTATAAGCCCCAGTGGAGCAATCCGCTGCTGTTTTTGCTGGTCTTACGGTTTATCGGAGCCCACATTTCCCCGCTCTCAGCTCGAGTCTTGTGCAACTGATAAGTTGATTAGGCCAGTTCTCGTTGTGAACTCTCACATCAGCGCTTAAGCACTATGGGCCACCCTATGACCTGATGCGGTTACAAGAGAATCCGCCTAGGCCATAGATCCACAGCTTCGACTAAGTGTATAGCTTGCCAGGTTTTTTTGCTTCAAATGTAAATAAACTTTTCAGGGCACTCTAGATCGACGAGTTTCGGTCTATGAAGGTAGAGTGGGGCGATTACCCTACCGCATTTGTAGCCGATCAACGGGTGCCATCTAGGCGGAGTCAATTTATGTCAAATCAAGTCTTGCGCATTCTGCGCGACAGCTACGTGAAGCGTCGCCCAGAGCATTTAGGCCACCTGCCCGACCACGAAAAGCACACTGTTAAGGCAGGCACGGAATATCCCATTGCATCCTATGCCTGGGCAGATTCTGCAGGTGACTTTGATGAACACATTAAGTTTGCTTTAGCCGATCAAACCATCTTAGGCTTTAATACCTGGTTTATCTTCAATCGCCATGCAGAAGTAGTGTTTAATGACAGCGTTGTGTACCCCATAGAAGAGCAGGCGGCTGTTCAGCGCTTAGTCGTTACCCAAGCCACGCTACTCAAACGCCGTCCCGTGTTTTCATCAGAGCTATCAGCCGAAGAGATTGTATCGGTTGTGCCAGGTACCACCTTTGAGCTGCATTCTTACGCCTATGCAGACACCAAAGGCGGGTTTAGCGACCATATTCGCATTGCAATTGACCGTCCAGAGGAATATGTGCAGGGTTTAAGCACTTGGTATGTGTATAAAGCCCATGCTCAGGTAGAGTTCGATAAATCGGTGGTGTATCCCATTACAGATGAGGCCCTGCCGCCCACTCGAACGGGATCTCCTCCCCCAAATCCTAGCCCATCGCCGCATCCCACTCCCTTGCCCAACCCCTCTCCGGGTGCGCCGTCACCCAGCCGCCCATCCATTACATTGCCAGGGCGCGGGCTCGTGTTCTTGAATGAGCCGATTTTGCCGAAGGGCAACTTTACCTGGAGCGAAGCCACCCACGGCGGCAGCCGTATTCCCCGCACGCAGCAAGAGGTGAACAACATTATGGCGCTGGCCAAGCCGTTGCAGCAGGCGCGGGAGCAACTGGGCCGGCCCTTTTGCGTCACCTCTTGGTATCGCCCCGAGCCGTTCAACAGCAAAGCGGGGGGCGTTCGCAATAGCCAACACTTGGGAGGCCGTGCCGTAGACCTTATGGTGACAGGCATGAGTGGACGGCAGGTGGCCAACGCTGTGATGGATTGGTGGCCTGGTGGCGTAGGTATTTATCCTGGGAACCGTCGCCACATCGTGCATTTGGACGTAGGGACTCGGCGGGTATGGGGCTTTAGATGAAGGGGGCGATCGTGGGCTGAACTAGGTGCTTGGATCGACCGCCAGACCGCGATTACACGCGGCTACAGCGCCTCGATGGTGACGGTTCCATCTTCATTGACCCAGGCCAGCTGGCTGATGCGGCGATCGCGCCCATAGGCTCGAATATCGTCAGGGTTGGACTGTACCCCAAGCTCCAGTTCTACCCGCACTAGGTTGGCAGAATCGCGAATGGTTTGGGCATGGGCAAACGCCGCAGCATAGGCGTGGGGCGTGGCAGGCACCACCAGCCACTGGGCAGCAGGGGTATGGATCGGGAGCTGCCCCGTGGGCAAGAGCACGTGATGCAGCGCCTCAATATTAAACACAAACCCCACACCCGGCATACTGTCTCGCTGGGGAGAATAGAGCCCCAAAAGCTGGTCGTAGCGTCCGCCCTGCCCCAGCACTTGACGGCCTGAGGGGCGATCGCTCACGACTTCAAACACGATACCCGTGTAATAGTCAAACGTTTGGATGAGGCTCAAATCCAGCACAATGTCGGGGATTGACGTGCCCATATGGGCAAAGCTCTCGGTCAATAAATCAATCAACGCTTTGAGGTTGTGGACGCTGGCCTGCTGCTCAGCGGTCAGCGGTAGACTCAGCACCCGCTGCAAAACATCCTGGGGGCGTCCACGCAGGTCAAGCAACAGCAGCGCTCGCCCTCGCTGTTCGTCGGTGAGGGGCAACGACTCTAAAGACAGACGGTCGAGGTCGGCGATCGCCCGGCGCACCGAAGCCCGCACCGCATCGGGAAAATCTGCCAGGAGCGATCGCGTCAGCCCTGCCTCTGCCAGCACCAAGTGACAATCCTGCAGTTGAAGAGATTGGAGGCAATCGACCAAGAGCAGCAGCACTTCGGCATCGGCTCTCACGCCTGCGGCACCCAGCAGTTCAATCCCCGCTTGATAGAACTCTTGCTGGTGATCGACCAGACCCCCGGGCGATCGCCGAAACACGTTGGAAGTGTAGTACAACCGCAACGGAGGCGGCATCCCTGCCATGCGGGTTACAGCGGCACGGGCAATGGACGCCGTTAGCTCAGGGCGCAATCCCAGTTCTTCCTCGCTGCCGGTTTGCAACTGCAACACCGTAGAGCGCTGCACCGCGCCTCCGGCCATCAGCGTATCCATGCGCTCTAGCGTTGAGGTAATGATGCGATGATAGCCCCAGCGGTGAAACACCTGCTGCACTCGATCTTCAATCCATCGCTTTTGCGCCACATCCAGGGGAAACAGATCCCGTGCGCCCACTGGGGGTTGATAGGTCATTACT
>JBGTOF010000497.1:0-2437 GCA_041742695.1 Elainellales cyanobacterium
CATCAACCTCAACACGATGGAGGTGATTCGCATTGAAGATTGGGGCATTGTGCCTGTGCCACCTGACCCTGGCGAATATGAAGCGCAGTTCTTTCCCGATATGCGAACTGACATCAAGCCGCTGCACATCACGCAGCCCGAGGGGCCGAGCTTCACGGTAGACGGGCATCACATTTGCTGGCAAAAGTGGGATTTGCGGATTGGCTTCAACCCCCGTGAGGGGCTGGTGCTGTATCAGGTGGGCTATCAAGATCAGGGACGGCTGCGCTCTATTCTCTATCGCGCGTCGATGGCAGAGATGGTGGTGCCCTATGGCGACCCCCGAGTGCAGCACTACCGCAAAAATGCGTTCGACATTGGTGAACATGGCATTGGCATGCTGGCCAATTCTCTGACGCTGGACTGCGATTGCTTGGGCGAAATCTTCTACTTTGATGGCGTGCTGACAGACAGCCGGGGAAATGTCTCAGTGACTAAAAATGCAGTGTGTCTGCATGAAGAAGACTTTGGAATGTTGTGGAAGCACACAGACTGGCGGCGAGACAGTGTGGAGGTGCGGCGATCGCGCCGTTTAGCCCTTTCCTTTGTTGCCACAGTAGACAATTATGAATACGGCTTTTTTTGGTACTTCTATCAAGACGGCACAATTCAGTACGAAGTCAAGCTGACGGGCATTCTGCTGTGTGGCGTAATGGCGGGGCAACCGAAATACGGGGTAGAAGTTGCTCCCGACCTCAACGCGCTCAACCATCAGCATATCTTTTGCATGCGGCTAGATTTTGATGTAGATGGCTGCGAAAACACAGTTTGCGAAGTCCACACCGAAGCAGAACCGCCAGGGCCTGACAACCCCATGATGAATGGATTTTATGCCGTGACCACGCCGCTTAAATCCGAGCAAGACGCCCAGCAAGTGGTCGATCCGCTATCGGGCCGATATTGGAAAGTCATCAATCCTTCGGTCACAAATCGGCTGGGTCAACCCGTGGGGTTCAAGCTCATCCCCGGCGAAAATGTCTTGCCGTTTGCACATCCAGACGCGCCTATTCTAAAACGGGCAGGTTTTATGAATCGGCATCTATGGGTGACACCCTATGCTGAAGAAGAGCGCTATCCTGCCGGGCAATATCCGAATCAGCATCCGGGTGGCGAGGGCTTGCCCCAATGGACGCAGGCCAATCGGGAGATTGAAAATACTGATGTAGTGGTGTGGTATGTGTTTGGGCACCACCATATTGCCCGACCCGAAGATTGGCCGGTGATGCCCACAGCCTATTCTGGGTTCATGCTAAAGCCGCTTGGCTTTTTTGCCGCGAACCCAGCGCTAGACGTGCCGCCTAGCGCCCCAGCTAATGGGCGGTGTCACTCAGACTAGAGTTGGATTTACTGGTGGCAGACTGAAGTTCCATCCGGCGGATTCGACCGAATCGGGCGGCCTTTTTTGACATGCGTCTGCAGATCGTTATTCTGCAAAAAGGGAGTCCTAAAGGGATCATGATTGTGTGGAGTAAGGGCTGCGCTTCCGCTTCACACAATCATTCCTAAATACCCTGAGTCTCTAATGCTGGGGGCAGGCAGGTGCAAAGACGCAAAAGCTCTGACTGCTAAGGGTTTCAGCTATCGACGATGGCTTGTTAGCGTTTTAACGCCTCGCTCTTGCGCCGCCGGAAGCAGGCTGGGGGCGTTAAAGGTTGATCAGTCATCAGCTTGATCAGTCCCTGGCTTGAACCAAGGCCAATTCTCGAAAAGGCCGTTCCTCTATTGGGTGAATAACCGTAAAGCCTTCGGCTTGGCTGGCTGGGGGGTTTCTTTGATCAAATTATCTGAATGGCAATGTTCAGTTTTCTGTGAGCTTTATATCATCAAATGTCGTCTTGTTGCGCAATGTTTAGCGTTGATAACGACTGTTTTTGCCGTTGAATAGAAGACTAAGAAAAACCAAAGTCGAATTGACAGTTATTCCCACGTGCATCGGTGTGGTGCTCTAGGTTTTAGGAAGAATGAGGGTTCTGGGCGGGGATGACGCGCCGCTATATTAGCAATACCTTGTCAGGACTTTCTATGTTTACTATGCAACTGGCACAGCGCTACGTCCTGGTATTAGAGCCTTCATCTGATGATTTGCAGGTGTTGCGATCGCTCTTTAATCGGTTGAGCTATGACATGGTTGAAGCCGACTCTGCCGATCAAATGATGCAGCAAGCGCAGCAAGAGCCGCCCTGCCTCGTCATTTTGGGCGGGCAACAGCAAAACTGGTCAACGGCACTGGTAGAACGACTGCGGAACCTGTCTGAGGCGCACCGTACAACTATTGTGGCTCTCACAGATTCTCAGTCGCCCAGTTGGCTCCCGCAAGATGAAAATCCTGGATTGGACGGTTTTCTGGTCAAACCCTTGAGCAGCGATGTGCTGACATCCCTTGTACAATCGGCATGGA
>JBGTOF010000356.1:0-9332 GCA_041742695.1 Elainellales cyanobacterium
TAGGCGTGGGCAAGAATCTTCATGGTCCTTGCTATGTATGCGTTTCACGCCCTTGTATCTTGAAGGAGTGGTAGACCGTCCGCCCTTTGGTTTATCAAAACCGTAGAAAAGCTTGGGTCGCCATACTCCTCGAAGTGCTGAGAACTCGTAGAATCGCCTGGACCTTTAAGTCCGCATGGAGCAAGGAAGAGTGCAGCCTTCGAACTATCGTATCGGAGGAGGTTAGAGTCTCATGGAGCAGCAATCGCAATGGGTTGGTATTGATGTCAGTAAAGCAAACTTAGATGTCTATCTTCGACCCAACGCTCAGCAGGTTCAAGTCAAAAATCAAGCCAGTGGAATTGTTGAATTAATCCAGCAATTGCAATTGTTCAAAATCCAGCAAGTGGTTTTAGAAGCCACTGGCGGACTTGAACTTGAGGTCGCTCAAGCACTACAAGGACAGGGCTTTGCCATTGCTATCATCAATCCTCGGCAAGCACGGGACTTTGCCAAAGCCAGTGGCAAGTTGGCAAAAACAGATCGAATTGATGCAGCGGTGCTGGCTCACTTTGGTGAAGCCATGCGACCTCCCATTACGGTGTTAGCCAGTGCTCATGAACAAGCTCTACAAGAAGCGGTGACTCGCCGTCGTCAACTAGTGGAGATGTTAACCGCTGAGAAAAACCGTCAGAGTAGTCTGCGGGGTAAGATGCGGCAGAATGTGGATGAGCATGTGGCATGGCTAGAGCAACGCATGGCTCTGCTAACCAGTGTGCCGGGCATTGGCAAGGTGATTGCAACAACGCTCGTAGCCGCTTTACCTGAACTGGGCAAAGTCAGTGACAAACGCATTAGCGCCTTGGTTGGTGTTGCGCCTCTTAATCGAGATAGCGGCAAATACCGAGGTACTCGCACCATTTGGGGTGGACGAGCCAACGTTCGGGCTGCGTTGTACATGGGAGCACTCGTTGCAGTACAACATAACCCAGTTTTGAAAGTCTTCTATGCTCGGCTTGTGTCTCAGGGTAAAGCGAAGAAGGCAGCCTTAACGGCGTGTATGCACAAGTTGTTACGGATTCTCAATGCCATGATTCGAGATGGTAAACCTTGGCAGCCTCCTACTTTATCCACTGAGGAAAATTAACGGTTGCTCTGTTTTTAGCATCTTGTTATTCGCTCTGTTGAGCAAGACTCTAACAATGATTTAGGGTTAGATGGTGGTGCTGATTTTTGTCTGCAGCAAGATACCCATCACGTTATGCGATCTCATAACAGGCTTGACATTTAAGATAATCGCTTTTCTCTTATCCCCTCTGCCAAGGTGCAAGATCTGAGTATGACTACCCAGAAGCGACAGACCAGCATTTACCTGCCAGACCCGATGAGAGATGCCATTCAGGCGATCGCAGATAGAGAGCAGCGATCGTTTACGTTTGTGGTTGAAATGCTCTTGAGGGAGGCTTTAGAGGCGAGGGAGGCCACTAGGAAGAATGGTTGAGTGAACCCAGCAAGGACTTTTATCGATGCCTGCCCTCATGATCAAACTTGAAGAGGCTAAGCGTGCGATCGCTATCCCGTCATCAGCGTGTCAGAGAATTACTCCCACACCCAGCCGCTCCCCAACGTCAATGGCCTCCTCACGGGGGAACTCGGCGGTGTAATCCTGGCGGCGGGCAAGTTTACCGATGGTGCTGCCCTCGCGTTTCTAGCGCGGGAGGCGGGGCACATTGTCACGACCCACACGGGCACGCCGCCGCCGCCCTTGAGCGAATGTACTAACTATGAATGGCCAGGGCTGATCGTGGCAGCAACGCCTGAAATTCACGCAGATTTGCTAGAGGCGGTGTAGCGGGCGATCAGGTAAATGCTCGCTGGGGACAATGTGCTTTTCATTACTCGTAAAATGCCCTCCGAGCTGATTTTCTCCGTATTGAAAAAACACAAAAAAGTAAGGGGGAGGCTGGAAAGAATGATGCCCTTTCTACTAGAGGAAAAAGCATTCTAGTGTCCTTCAGTCATCAACCTCCTAGGTCAATGACTGAAGCTAGTCATAAATTAAACATTGCCTACTGATATGGACTAAGGACTTGTTTCCAAGCATCAGAGAATAAATCAGAGTCATTTTTGTTAAGAAATCAACTAATTTGTTAAGAAATCAATTAACGCTTCAGGATATTGTGGCGGGTCGTTGGAATGCCTGACTATAATGCGCTTGTCAGCATTTCTTAACGATGTACTCGTTTGCTGCCCTAAGTTTTTTACCTGGCAGTGAGGTTCTCCTGAAACGTTGCTTTGCTTTAGGGCTAATAGGCATCCTACCAAACTTGTCTTGCACGCACCCGCTGGGTACCCATTGCTAAAGCCTGAAACTAAAGTGGGTCAGTTTAGATTTTAGTAGCTTTGGCTAATTTTGAGCTGTTTCAATGCTGTTACTAATGCACTGAGTCAGATGGATTTATTGTTTTAGATCCACTGGCGATCACATCTTTCATTGAGTTGATTGAATGTGGACAGACGTGGGTGATCGCATCTGCCTATATTTAGCTTTATTTTCGAAATCCATATGTAGTCACCAGTTTAATCGAGGCTATGGGCTAATTTGATCGAGCTAACTAAACATGGTGAATGAAGCATTGAAAGATAATTTAGAGCCCTGAATTTGGGTTTCAGCTAGCGATATTTCCCCCTAAGATTCTGGTCTTAGATATTAGATAGTTTCCCCGATCGCGAGACACTATGAGCAAACTTGATCCAGGTCTTGAAACAGAACTCAGCTTATGGCGTGCCCAGGCGATCGCTAAGGATGAATCTGCCGCCTTGAGAACTCCAGCGAGAGTAGTCGAGACTTCTCCAAGTTCTGAAAAGAAACGAATTGTCGTTGGTGTCACCCACAGGGGAGACATCGAAGCCCTTCGGGCGGTCGGTTTACAGGCAGGCTTCAATCGCAACGGCATGGTGGCTGGCAGTATTGCATTTGAAGATCTGGAACGATTAGCTGCTGTACCCTCGGTAATCTACATCGAGATGATTCCAGAAGCCCATCCAACTCTGGATGGAACAGTGTCTGAGCTGCGGGTGCCGTGGAAGGTTCCACCGACCGACCCTTGGCCTGGTAGGGGGGCGGGTGTAATCATCGCTGTTATCGACACTGGCATCGATATTTTCCATGACTCGTTTAAGACAAGTCCTACCACCACCCGCATTCTAGAGTTGTGGGATCAGTCATCAAACCTTGCAGGGGGAACCGCAGGACCTGGAGGTTTGGGAAAGGTTTATTCCAGGCAACAGATCAACGATGGTCTCGCCGCAGGTCCACCGTTCCATAGTGTTGATACAAATGGGCATGGTACCCATGTGGCAGGCATTGCGGCAGGTAATGGTCGTCAAGACGATCGCTGCTCAGGCCCCGGCAAATATGTTGGGGTTGCTCCAGAAGCCGATCTAGTTATCGTCAAGGCCATCTCTCTTCCGGAAGGTTCCTCGGCAAACGTTGATGACGCCTTGTCTTGGTGTGCTCAGGCGGGCTCACGGCACGGCAACAAGCCTGTAGTGATCAATTGCAGCTTTGGCTCCAGTGCTGGTTCCCATGATGGTACAGGGTGGCGAGACAGGCAGGTGGACAGTATTCTGCGCCCTGGGGGTACAGCGCCCCCAGGGCTTGCCATCGTCTGTGCCGCTGGAAACGATGGTGCCAATGAGATTCACGAGAACGGAACTATCGCCGCCAACAGTTCGGTCACAGTCCCATTTACCATTCCAGAAGGTTCGCGTAAAGAGGATGATCTGGAGATCTGGTACAACGGCACGGCGACCCTGAACATGACACTTACTGCGCCGCCTAATCCCGCACAGGTAGGTTCAAATAGTATCGGCCCGATTGCACCGGGTGCTGCCGGATCACCGTTTACGATTGGTGGCATGACGATTGCAATCTCCTCTTCGTCTGTGCCGATTTCCGTTCACAATAACCAAAAACTAATCAGTATCGGCATCAGGGTAACGGCGGCACGCACGCAACTCAGTAGTGCAATTGACGCTGCGGTTGTCTCGATTTCGGTCACTTCGGCAGCCGGTTTCCCAACTTCCGGGAACTACCAGATCATGATTGGCTCGGAACAACTTACTGTAACGGCTGGGCAAGGTACAACAACCTGGATAGTCACACGCGGAGTTAATGGCACAACGGCGGCTGCACATTCCAATAATTCCAACGTCGAACACATCCCTGAAGCCATGATCAGGCCGGGACAGTGGGAGTTCACCCTACAGGAAACCGCTGGGGTCGAGGCTAGATGGCGTGCTTGGTTTGAAACTAACCCACGTGGCGATAGACATCCCACTTTTCGACTGACCTCTGAGAGTTCCATTGTCGAGCGGAGGCGTTTTGACACCATCAATGCACCTGGTTCCGCCCTAACTGCAATCACCGTGGCCAACTACTCGGACGGCAATGGCTTGATCGCAGACAGCTCATCCCGAGGCAGCCAGATAATGCCAACCCAGGCTGTATGGCAGCCGAATCACCCCTACAGCGTCGGTAACTCTGTGATTCCGACCGGAACGCAGACTGGTTTTCAGTATCATTGCACCACAGCCGGAACTTCAGGAGCCGCAGAACCTACTTGGCCTAGCTCGCTCGGACAAAGCGTAGCGGATGGATCTGTTCAATGGGAAGCCGTGGGAGCCCTAGTCCATGAATTAAAACCGACGGTTGCGGCACCGGGCAGTGGTGTGGCCGCGCCGCGCAGTCGTGACGACAAACCAGAGCCATCGTCATGCTGCGATCAGTTAGTTATGGATAAGACTGGAACTAGCATGGCTTCCCCCCATGTTGCGGGTCTGGTTGCTTTGATGTTTGAAAAGAATCCAGCGCTAACGTTTGAGGAAATTCGAGGGCACCTGCAACAGGCTACTCGGATCGAAGGCATTCCGGCTACTGAGGTTCCAGCGGTATTCGATAACTTGTTAAACATCCGATTCGGATCGATATGGGGTTCGGGCAAGGTCAATGCGGCGGCAGCGCTTGCTGCCATGCCAGCAGCGGTTAGCAGTGGCGGCGGTAGCGGTGGCGGCGGCGGCGGTGGCGGCAGCCCTAGCATCGCCATAGACGAGCAGGAATGGGGGTATACCCCGCACACAGTTTTCTCGCGTTTAGGCGAGTGGCGATCGCGCTTTGGTCCGCGACCAGGGCTGATGCTGATGGCAGCGCTAATTAGCGAACATTTTGACCAAGTGCTGCGGCTCATCAATAACAATCCCAGAGTAGGAACCGTTTGGCGTCGCCAGGGGGGGCCGTTGCTAGTGCGCCATTTACTAATCGATCAACATCCAGAGCCATCGTTGCTACCGCCATCTGTTGATGGTTGCGACGTTCCGTTGCTGTTGCGACGTTTTCTGCCAACTCTAGAGCGTTTTGGCGATTCAAACCTGAAGCTGTCTATAGCTCAGTACAGTTCCTTCGTGCAGTCCTGGCCAGTGGCCGATCTTCAATCGCTGGATCAAAAGGCACTCGAACTGACAAGGGGGCAGGAATGAGCGGAGCCGGTGTACTCGAAGCCCTAGTGGGTATTGTCGGCGATGCCCTGTCGCCTTTGGTTACACGCTTGCAGGGCGATCAGGCTGAGCAACTGCTGGATCAGCTCGGTATGAGACTGCCGCCGGCAATGCTCAGTTCCGGCGCAATTCCGCAGCGTATTCAGCAATCCGCCCATGTTTGTATGCAGTTGCCAGCAGCGGTGCAGGCGTTGTCTGATGCGATCGCCGCCAGCGACGATGGCGCGATGCTGAATGCAGCGCTGCAACTGGGGCTGCGGATTGGCGAGGCGGGAACCACCTTCGCACAACTAGGCACCGCCATCGATGCTGCGATCCAAAGTGCCGCAGGGTTAACGCCAGCACAGAAAGCACGCTTGGGCGAGGCTGCCACCCAGCTTCCCGAGCGCCTTCTACATTTATCCTTAATCACCTGGGTAGAAGAGCGTCAACCCAACCTCAAGGGGGCGTTGACCCTAGTCGGCCTTTTCGACGATGAACCGGTAGCCGGGGATCCGACCGATCTCAGCCTGCCGCCATTCCGTTTACAGCGGGTTCGCTTCGACCGCCTCACTCCTTTGTTCAGCGACCCGTCTCAGCATCTTGCCAACCTGTATGGATTCGGCGAGCCCAGTTTCGACGGTCTCGAACTATTTAAACGTCTGAAGCAGATGGTGGATCGACCGGATGCAGAGACCCTGCTGATCAAAGCACCGGGTCAGTCAGCCGTGCTCGAAGCCTTTATGTTCCGCATGGCGACAACGCCAGACGCAATACCCGGTCTAAGTCTGCGCCTACGCATTCCGGCTGAGAAGTCGTTGGAGGTTGCCATCCCGATCGGAGGTCCCTGGTCGGTAACCGCTAGTTCCACGTCGCGATTCGAAGGGGGAATTGAGTTCCTGCTGCATCCACAGAACGGCCTACGGATCGAACCACCAACAGCCGCTGCATCAGTGGACGCGGCATTTGGCTTGAAGGCTGAAAACAGCGATGGCTCACCAATGATTCTGATTGGTCAGGCCGGTGGTAGCAGGCTAGAGTTAAAGCGTTTTAGCGGTCGAATGCCGCTCCGCCTAAGTGCGACGAGCGGCACACCCTCGCCAAACTTTGCGCTGGGGGCAGAGCTAGAGTTGGCAGAGGGCAAAGTCGTCATCGACGCCTCAGAGTCGGATGGCTTCATCGCGCAGATTTTGAGCGGTGTCAGGGTCGAATCCCGCTTCGACCTTGGCGCGTTTTACGACACCGAGGAGGGTCTACGCTTCACCGGTAGCGCAACCATCGAGATTGCCATACCCACGCATCTAGAGCTGGGTCCCCTGACCATTTCCTCGGTGTATCTGATCGGTGGCTTTGTTGCAGGCGCAATTCCGATTGAATTCTCGGCTGATCTGGGCGTCAGGCTTGGCCCATTGGCGGCAAGCGTCAATCGGCTGGGCGCAGCAGCGATGATTACATTTCCACCGGAGGGCGGGAATGCAGGCATCTCTCAGATCGATGTCAATTTCAAGCCCCCCAATGGGGTGGGGCTTTCGGTGGATGCGGGCGTCGTCAAGGGTGGCGGCTACCTCTACTTCGACTTTGATCGCGAAGAATATGCTGGAGCATTGGAACTGGTCTTCAGCGGCTTTTTGACCCTCAAAGCCATCGGTTTGATCACTACCAAAATGCCCGATGGCTCCAAGGGCTTTTCCCTGCTGATCATCATCACCGCTGAGTTTGGCACGGGTTTTCAACTGGGCTTTGGCTTTGTGCTGCTGGGGGTAGGGGGCCTGCTGGGGCTGAACCGCACCATGAAGCTAGAGGCGCTGACGGAGGGCATCCGCACGGGAGCCGCTGCCAACGTGCTCTTCCCGCAGGATGTGGTGGCCAATGCCCCCCGCATTATCAGCGACCTGCGCCGCTTCTTCCCGCCAGAGAATGGCATTTTCCTGATTGGGCCGATGGCGAAGCTGGGGTGGGGCACCCCGGCGCTGATCACCCTTTCCCTGGGGATTATTATTCAAATTCCGCCGGGGAATATTGCTATTTTGGGCGTGCTCCGGGTGGTGCTGCCGGATGAAAAAGCGCCGCTGCTGGTGTTGCAGGTAGCCTTCATCGGAGCCATTGAGTTTGACAAACAGCGAGCGTATTTCTTTGCCAGCATTTTTGAGTCGCGGGTGCTGTTCATCACCCTAGAAGGGGAGATGGGCGTCCTCGTGGCCTGGGGAGATGACAGCAACTTTGTGGTCAGCGTGGGGGGCTTCCATCCCCAGTTCACTCCACCGCCCCTGCCCTTCCCCAGTCCCCGGCGGGTGGCGCTCAACATCCTGAACGAATCCTGGGGACGGATTCGGGTGATGGGTTACTTTGCCGTCACGTCGAACACGGTGCAGTTGGGCGTCCGGGCAGAGCTGTACTTCGGCCTCGGGGATGCTCTGAAGATTGAAGGGCACCTGGCCTTTGATGCCCTGTTTCAGTTCAATCCGTTCTTTTTCATCATTGAGATTTCCTGCGGAGTCTCTCTCAAGGTCTTTGGCATTGGGCTGTTCAGCATTTCCCTCCAGTTTTCGTTGGAAGGGCCAACCCCTTGGCGGGCGAAGGGCTATGGCAAGCTGAAGCTGCTCTTTTTCACCGTCAAGGCCAACTTTGACTTCACCTGGGGTGAGAAGAAAGAGACGACCCTGCCCCCGATCGCGGTTTTACCGTTGCTATCGGGAGAGTTTGAGAAGCTCTCGAACTGGAAGGCACAGCTTCCGGCCTCGGGCAGTCTGTTGGTGTCTTTGCGGAAGTTGGAGGAGGGCAGCGAGGAACTGGTGCTGCACCCCATCGGTACGCTGATCGTCACCCAGCGGGCGGTGCCGTTGGATCTGCATTTGGATAAGGTCGGCAACCAGAAGCCCAGCGATGGCAAGCGGTTCTACCTGGAAGTGACGGGGGATTTACAGAAGGTAGCCGATCGCGCCGAGCAATTTGCGATCGCCCAGTATAAGGACTTCAAAGATGCCGACAAGCTTTCCCAAGCCCCCTTCCAGCCCGAGGATGCCGGGGTGGAGATGGCGGTGGCGAGTCAGGCGATCGCCACGGGCAAGGCGGTGAAGCGCAACATCCGCTACGAAACCCACATTATTGATCGCGACTTCCAGGGCGCGTTCATTACCTTCTTTGGCTTTGTCGGGCGTCTGTTTACCCACTTCCTCAACGGCAGCGCCGTGACGAAATCGGTGCTGTCCCAGCACTACCAGCAGCAGTTCCAGCCCTTTGCCGACAAGGTGGTGGTCAGCCCTGAGCAGTTTGTGGTGGCCTCCACGGTGGATAACCGCGCCCTGAGTCAGCAGGCGGTCTTTACCAGTGAGGCCAAGGCGCAGGAATTTCTGCGGGCAGAGATGGCGCGGGATGCCAGCCGCCGGGGCCGGCTCCATGTGGTTGCAGCGGATGAGGTGAATATCGATGGTTGAGGCAAACCGATGACAAAACTGGGCACCTATACGTTTCTCCCTTGGCTGCGGGAAGGCATCGCCAACAGAATTACGGCGGCGGATCTGGATACTGCCGTGCAGGGACGAGCCGCGATTGCCGTTTCCCTCAAGCTCAAGGGGGATCCCCTGGAAGGCACCACCGCCCTAGAGCAGGACATCAGCAAAAATGTAGAACTCTATGGCCCTGGGGATATCGTCGGCATCGACACCAAGGCCATCCTCAAGGTGGAGCCCCGCAACTGGATCACCAACTTTGAAACCAACTTCCTGCCCTACATCGACTTTTATCAAGAAACCTTTCCCTGGCTCTATACCCCCGCCCAACCCAACGCCAGCAACGTCAACCGCCTGCGACCCTGGATC
>JBGTOF010000410.1:0-21513 GCA_041742695.1 Elainellales cyanobacterium
GATCGTCAATGCAATTTAGCGTCTGGAACCCTTAGAAAAGGCGAACGTTTGAGAAGTCAAAGATTAACCCAGAAAGGTCAAATGACTCAACTCCTTGTCGTCTAGTGGTATATGAACTAAACACAGAATGCAATGGCCCAAATGTAGTGAATCAAGCCATAGAACTGCAAGGGTTACACTGCGTCAGTTCCTTTCACAGATCGTGAGATTAGTCTAGTTACGCATGACAGAACCCTTGCGTTAAAGCTTTAGATTGCTCAAATCCAATCAGGATTTCTATCAATTAATGTTCATTTAAGCGATTGCTGAAACTAACCGCAATTACCCGCAAGGGTACTTCCAGCAGTAGTGTCATTCAAATAGATGTCATCGCTTTGGATGACCTCATAGAGATGTCATTCGAAAATGCGACTTATCAAGTGCATTCTCCAAGGTTATAGCTATAGATGAATCGCATTTCTATTGGGAGTGATGCAATGTTGGATGGAGAGACTCTACAACACGAACTCACAAATGAGTTTGAAAGTGAATTTGAATATGAGCTGCAAAACGAATACGAAGTTCAGCACGAATACGAAGGCGAAGAGTTTTTGGGCAGTTTGGTGGGCGGCGCGATGAACGCGCTAGGGCTGGGTGAAGGCGAAGGCGAGTACGCAAGCGAATACGAAGTTCAGCACGAATACGAAAGTGAAGCCTTTCTCAACACCGTGCGTAAGCTAGCAAAGCGGCTAAAGCCCATTCTGCCTAAGGTTATCCCCCATGCGACGCGGCTCATTGGAACAGCGATCGGCGGGCCGAAGCTCGGTGCAACGCTGGGCCAAATCATGCGCGAAAGCGAGTATGAATTCGAGGACGAAACCGGGGGGCAGTTTGAGTTTGAAGGGGAGCTGACCGGTGAATTTGAGTTTGAAATCGCTCCCCAGATGGAAGCCGTGGCCGAAGCGTTAGCAGGTGCCGCCGCCAAAGCTCAAAACGAAGCTGAAGCCGAAGCCTATGCCGGGGCAGCCGTGACTCGCGTGCTCTCCTCCAAGTCTGCGGCCGTTCAAAAGCAGATTCCGGCGATTGTCAAGGCTTCCGCTCAACTAACCCGAGGGCTGCGCCAGAATCCTAGCAGCCGCATCCTGGTACGCACTCTACCCACGATTGTGCAACGCACAGGGCAGGCGCTCACCCAAAAAGCAGCGCAAGGGCAGCCGATCACTCGTCCGGTTGTGGCTCAGGTGATGGCAGCCCAGGCGCGCAATGCTCTCAAGAACCCCATGGCTACAGCCCGGCTGATTGCCAATTCTGCCAAAACTGCTCAAAAAGTGACGCAGCCAACTCCGACTGCCCGGAAAAAAGTCCGGGGTTGATGACGCTGTTAATGATCCTGGCGAGCATGACCATTTTCCATCAACATCTATCTAAAAAGGAGACATCCACTCATGTATCAGTACGAACTCGAAACCCTAGATCGCGAACTGGAATCGGAATTTGAAACAGCCGTTATGGGCGAAAGCGATCGCGAATACGAGTACGAATACGAAAGCGAAGAGTTTCTGCCGCTGCTCGCTCCGTTACTAAAAGCGGCTGCACCGATGGCTATTCAGGCAATCGGCGGACTATTTCGTCGTCGCCGCCGCCGCAAGCAGGGACAGCGTGAATTTGAGATGGAGTTTGAAACGCCCCTGAATGAATTTGAGCTGGAAGGGGAATACGAAGGCGATCCCTTTATCGGCAATTTGCTGCGAGGCCTGAGTGGTGCCTCTGGCGGCGACAGTGAGTTTGAGTATGAGTTTGAGTTTGAGCAGTCTCTGGAAGCACTGCCCGAATTTGAAACGGCTCCTGCCAATGAGTACGAAGTGATGGCCGAGCACTTGGCCCACATGGCCGTCAACAGCCAGAGCGAAGCCGAGGCCGAAGCCTTCATTGGTGCTCTGATTCCAATGGTGGCACGGGGACTTAGCGCAGCGGCACCCGTCATTTCTCGGATTGCTCCCCAGATTATTCGTCCAATGGCTCAGGCGGGTCGTGCGCTACTGCAAGATCCCAAGACACGCCAACTGGTTCGCACCTTTCCGGCGATCGCCCGTAGCAGCATGGCAACCCTAGCGCAGCGGGCGGCGAAGGGACAGCCGGTGAATGCTAGTGTGGCGGCGCGGGCGGTGGCCGGCAACGTGGCAAAGGTGTTGGGCAATCCTCGCCGCACGGCTGCGGTGATGAAGCGATCGCGCCAGATTCACAGCCGCCAGTGTAACTGTGGGGCACGCCGACGGGCACGGCTGTAGACAGCGCTTGAGTCGATCCAGTTACGTCGGAATGCAATCGGTCGGAATGCAACCGGGAGTTGTGGCATGAATGGGTTAATGAACGGATTTAGGAACGAGGCGGACGCCTATCGGGCAACCCGACAGGCACTGGCAGAGCTATATCAAGAGACAGCTCCCAATCGTACGGCTCTCGATCCCTTTGTCGAGCCGCCAAACCTAGATCCCTGGCTGCGGGCGCAGGCTGTTAACGTGGTGCGACATGTGGAGGCACTGCGCCCTTTTCGTCAGGGTGAATTTGGCACCGATGCAGCCAGCCCCAGCGATGCGCATCTTGACGCGGCAAACCAACTGATTGCCCGCCTGCGATCGCACCTCCAGGGGGTTTCCAAAACCGTCTCTGGCAGCGCTCAGGCGGCGATCGCCCAGCCCGCCACGGCTCATCTGCAACAGATGATCGCTCGCAAAGACCAGGCTCACGACCTGGTGCGGAAGATCGAACAAATCTGGGACTTTTACTTTGAGCTGTTTGGGCAGCGGCAGAGTCAGTTTGGCTCCTGGCTCTTGGGGTGCGATCGCATCGCCCTCGACTGCTACCAAGATGTCTATATGGGACTTGGGAAAGCACTGTCGATTCCGGCACCGCCGCCTTTCTCCTATGTCAAAACGGGGTTTTCGCCCGCCACCTTCCGGCGCGGCATTCCGCTCACCAAGCTGAGCCAGCAGTTGAATCCGTTTCCGCTGATCCAACTGCCGTATCACCGCCTAGTGAATCCCTGGACGCTGGGGGCGATTTTGCACGAAGTCGCCCACAACCTGCAAACCGACCTGGGATTACGGCAAACCCTGCCCAAGGCGATCGCCCAACGCTTACTCAAAGCCGGACTGTCTCCTGAAGTGGCGGGGGTCTGGACCAAGTGGCATAGCGAAACCTTTGCCGATATGTCGGGGCTGTTGCTGGGCGGCCCCTACATCGTCGCCTCGCTGATGGATATTGCCTCGCGATCGCCCCAAAGCACCCTCTTCTTTCATCCGGGTGCGCCCCACCCCACGCCCTACCTGCGCCTGTTCATCAGCACCGAGCTGCTGCGGCGGATGGGCTTTCCGAAAATGGCAGACTACTACAACCGCATCTGGAAGCGCCTGTATCCCAATCCCCGCGCAGGTACGATTCCGCCAGCCATGCTCGAAACCTTCGACCGGGCCCACAAGCTTGTGGTCGATACCATCTGCTACACGCCCTATGCCGAACTGGGCGGGCGATCGCTGGCGGCAGTCACTGGCTTCAAACCCCACCACCAGCAAATCATTGAAGAAGCCGGACAGCGGCTGGCAAAAGGCAACGATCCGGGCATCGTCCCCGAACGCTTCCTGATTTGCGCCAGCCGTCACGCGCTGGATCGGCGGCTAGCCCCGCCAGGCGTCATTACTGAAAATTTCTATAAGGCTTTAGCAAGGAGATAGCGCAGCATGAAACGATACACACTCCGGGGGCGCGTCCGGACAATTGAAAGGCTGGCACTAGAGCAGGATAACTATCAAGCCGGATTACGAGTTGAAGCGCATGATGAGGACGTGCAATACGATGACCTCCTCGCAGCTGACTTCACCGATACTTACGGCATCTTCGAGGTTTCCTTTACCGATGATGATTTTCGCCAAGATCCGGGAGAAACAGAACCCGCGCCCGATCTGTATTTCAGGGTTCTTCGCGGTGAGGAGCTACTGGGGCGGACTGAAACCGTTCCAGATTTCTCACTTTTTCCTTTTGCCCGGCCGTTTGGGCAGCCCGACTTCTTTGGCAATTTAGACCTGCCTAACCAAGATGAACCGATTTACTTGGTAGAACTGTTTGAGCTGCGGGAAGTAACGCTGCCGTCGGAGAGCGATCGCCCTGTAATCACACTTCCACCCAACAATCCTGTACAAATCGTAGACGTATTGCCCAGCCTGGATCAGATCCAGCGCACTGGCAGAATGACGTCGGTTTCTTCGATTTCCACATCCAGCAATACTGGAGGCGACCTGCAAGGCATCGTCGAAAGCGCCCTCGGCACTATCTTGGGCAACACCCAGCGAACCGATAGCCGCCAAGCATTAGTCAGCACGCTGACCCAAACCTTTACCCCCCGCCAAGTAGACGGACGCACTGTCTATGACTGGAACCCCCAGTCCACCAGCGTCCGCGCCTCCGACCTGGGCGGTGGCATTACGGGTGCGCAAGCCAGCCTTTATCACCGCGCCAAAACGGCGATTCAGGACGGCGTTCTGTTACTCAACGGCCTATATCCGCTGAAATCGTCGGCAGATAAGGAAAACATGGAAGCCACCCGCTCCATCGTTCGCACCGAGATGCAGGAGCTATTGGCAGAACTGGGGGCGCGAGGCGGCCCGCGAATTCTGCGCGTGGATAGCCTGTTTCAACAATTGCTGGGCGCAGACATAGACAGCGGCAACCAGCGCGCGAGCGGGCAGCTTGGCAAACTGGCGGAATATTTTGGGCTGGTGCGCGGACAGATTAACACCGTCGGCGAAGAGCAAAACTACAGCAACTTCCTGACGCTGAAAGACTACCTGCAATCGCTGCGGCGGAGCTGGGTGGACTACAAGCGCACCCAGGATTCCAGCTCTGGAGCCTACATTGGCACGCAGCTCGTGCGGCTGTCGCAGGCGCTGTCTGTGGTGGGCGAGTCGGTGCAGGAGGTCTACCGAATCATGGAGCTGTTTTTCCTCGGCCCCGAAGAGCGGCTGTCGGTCTACATCGACTTTACTCGCGCCACAGTTTTGGAGGGCGGTGGATTCCCCTTGCCCGATGGCACCGCCTACCTCGACACCGCTCAACTGCGCGACTCGATGAGCGTGGAGGGACTGCTGAACTGGGTCTGGCGATTTGCTACCGAGGAAGGGCCGATGTTGGCAAAATCGGGCGGCAAGCTGGGCATTCAGGTGGTTTCTGAAACGAGCGATCGCCTTATGGTGCTCACCCAAGCCGCCACCTACGCGCCCATTCCCAATGCCGCATTCCGGCGCGAAGGCGTAATTCGAGCGCTGCGCGACTTGGCCTACCAGCTCTACCAAGTGCGCCAACTGGCCGAGCAGGTGAAACTGCCCTCCGGCGACAAGCCCGACGACCTCGACTTTGCGCCGCTTGCTCGTTTTGACTAACGCCTGTCCATTCCCAAATCACGCAAACTAACGGGTTTGTCGGAACGACTATTCCCAACCCCTAACCCTTGACCCATAACCGCCAACCCCTAACCGTGCCTGAGGAGAAAATCCAATGACAACCACCGGAGAAAATCAAAGTTTACTCGACCGCATTGCTGCGTTAAAAGAAGCGCTGGTCGATCAGCTCGGGCCACAATTGATCCAAAATCCCCAGCTTGCCGACGCCCTGACTCAGCGCATTGAAGACATGTTAGCCCAGGCCTCCACTGTCGATCCGGCGGCTCCGCTGCCTGCAGATGGCGGACTCGCCGAGCTGATTGGTCTGGGAAAAGACGCCGCCAAAATCGTCAACGACACACGCCTGCCCCAAGGCGTCGAAGACTACGACGAACAAGTAGCGAGCGATCGCGTCCTATCCGTTGCCGATCTTTACTATCTTTACCAGATGGAAACCGTCGGCGTGTTCCGCGTCATTCGCAAGCTGCAAGAGCTATTCGACGCAGGTGCAGTGAGACTTTCGACGGGCGACGGAGCCTATGGACTCTATCGGTTCGATCGCCGCAGCATCCTCCGCTACGCCGAACGCAACCGCATGCAGACCTACCGCCGCGTCTTCGGCTACACCACTACGCCGCCCATGCCCAGCGCCAAACCGAATACCCAGTTCCACGGCATGTTCACCCAGTTCATCAACAGCGTGGCCGCCTTCTGGCGTGACAAACGCATCTCAGACGTGATCCGTGAACGCGCTTACGACCCCAGCTTTGGCAGCATCGCCACCGTGCGCCGCGCCGGACTGGATCTGCGCAACAACCTCAAGTGGAACTCCTACGGACATGTCAACGTGTTTCGCATTGAAACCCTGCAACTGCTGGACGAATCCTTCCGCATCCTGGGCGCTGAGGACGTTCGCCGACTCTTTGGAGCCGACAATGCCTGGGATGTAGTGGAAGAGGTGATGCTGCGCTACTTCAATAAAAACGTCAATGCCTCCCAGCGCCACCGGATGGCCACGTCGGGACGGGCAATCATCCGCTGGCTTGCCCAGAAGTACATCCTCAACAGCTCGCGGGCCGAATTTGAAGCCCTGCTGCGTGAGGTCGCTGACGTATCTGAAGAATGGCTGACCAGTGCCGAAGTGCTCGGCATCGCCTTTCGGGGCCACACCCAGCGTGTTCTGCCAATCAACGCTAGCCAAAACGGTAACGCGGCTCCCCTCCGAGCGGGTCAGGGTTAACGGGCGATCGCCCCAACCGCAGCCATCCTCGACCCAGTTAGATTTTAGATTTTGGATTGTGGATTGGAAAGCCCTGAATCGACATCGGTTCAACCTTTCCAGATTCAGTATTTCCATCCGCAGTCGAAGATCAGCAAATTGGCGATGCCCCTCGCAGATGGAACAATCATGCCCAACTCCTAACTCCTTGCCATGCAAGCCTTGCAAAATAATATCCCCTAGCCCCTGACCTCTCATGAGCATCAACTCGTTTTCCACCAAAGCCTTCCAGAACGGCTCAGCCCCAACCGCGTTTCAACTAGAGTTTGAAGATGAATTTGGACGCAGGGGACAGGCCGGACGCAGCATCGCCCAGCGCTTTGCAGCCTACCTCAAGCGTCAGGGTTTTTTACCCACTGTCCATTTCACCCAGCGCTTCCTGCAACGGCTGGCCTCCAAAGGTGTCCGGTTTGACCCGAGCACTTTCGTCCGTGAGTTTCGAGCCGCAAAACACTATCGTCAAACGCGTCCCGGCTACAACACGCGCCTAGCCGTCGTGCGGGGCGTACCCATCGTCTATCGGCCCGGCGGCGAGAACGGCAACCGGATTGTGCTGGTGACCACGCTGAACCAGGGCGCTAATCTACCACCCGTCACACGTTCGTCTCCACCTAAACAACGTGAAGCAGAATGGGAACTAGCAGCCGAATTTGAATCAGAATTTGAACAGTCATCTGAATCCCCTGTACCACGCTCGTTTGATGCTCGTATTCAGCAGCAATACATCGAAAAACTGCAAGAAATGGCCGTGGAGCGGGAAGCTGATCCGTTTGTGGTGGAGAACAGTAAATTTCGCATTCCACCAGGGCATGAAACCCTGAATCGAGAAGCTGCCAAGGGGCTATCTATTAGCTCTGTCGAACTCACCGCCATGAATCGAGGCGTGCGCCGGGTAGACCTTGAAAAGCTCACCAATCATTTCAAACCTTCGCAACAGCGCCGCCACATGCTACGCCGCTATAAGTGCCAGCCGCTTGCAGAGACTCTCTCGGAAGCGCGGCAGCAGCTTGTCGCCATCTACCAGCGGATTATGGCTGCCCCCAACCGCGAAGCCGCTTTCGAGTGGGTAGGCGAGGCGCTACACCTGATTCAAGACTCCTACTCCCCTGCCCATACCGACCGCGAAAAGGACGGCGCGGGAGCCATCCGGTTTATCCGCTACTTTGGGGTGAGGGGGCTGTCTTATCCTCACGAGCATCGCGTCATGCCCATGCGCCAGCCCAATGGGCGGATTTTGCCTGGCGATCCGCGTGATTTTATTAATTTGAGCAGTGTGCCGACCCGTGCCGCGATCGCCGCCAGTCGCCGCTTTATGGAACTCGTCTTGCGGCATCTGCGAGCGGCTGCCAGTAGCCCCACTCAGCAGACAGAGCTGCGGCAGTTCATGGATAGTGTGCTCGCTCTCAGTCCCCGCCATACGCCGACCAAAACCCTATATCCCCGGTGCTGATAAATCAGTTAATTTCATATCAGAGATAAGGGTTGATCATGTAGCAGCAATCAGGTGCTAGGGGTCATTAATTAATTCTCTAAATACCATGAGGCGATGTGCGGACTTGGGCGATCGCCCCGATGACTTTTGCTAGCCGCAGAGATAAAGTCAATCCAAGCTAGTCCCACCCAAGTTGAAAGATTCAACAAGGAGGGAGCATCGCCCGGCTTGAGGGTAGGCTGCTCCCCGGGCTTCTAATGCTGCTGCTGTGGCTATTGCGGCGGCTGGGCGTGGGGCGATCGCTCCAAATTTCTTCCAGCAGGTTTCTTGCGGCAAAACAAAAGCCGCCGCAAATTCTATCAGCAGGAGAGCACTACACGCTTAGGTAGCGCCGCAAAAAGCTTTCTAGCGTCTCTAGCTCAAAGCTAAACGTGGTTTGCAGCCGTTCCACCTCAGCTGGGGTGCAATAGAATTCGTGGGCTAGCAACGTCCGAAGCGTGCCCAAGGACGCCTTTAGCTCTGGGTTAAACATTCCTAGCACGTTGCGAAGTCCATCAATTGCCAGCACCGGGGGATTGATCAAAATTGGCTCACGGTCAAAGATGTTTTGAAAGATCTTAGGGATCTCGCCGCGTTCGAGCGCTTGGGGTCCCCCGACCGCAAACACGGTGTTTTTCGCCGCGTCGATCTGGGGTGCAGTGGCTGCAATCCTTGCTAGGTCGTCAGTGCTTACGATAGATGAGCGCGTTTGGGGGTCGCCAATCAACAGATACAACCCCGTCTGCTGATAGCGTTCTGCCATGGGAATCAGGCTAGAAGCAAACCCAGACGGGCGCAGAATGGTGTAGTTGAGGCCGCTGGCTTCAAGGTATTGCTCGACTGCGCGCTTGGCCTTGAATATCGGCGCATCGTCATAGCCGCGATCGCTCCCCAATACCGAGATAAACACGAAATGCTGAATGCCGTTTTCCTTTGCTGCATCAATCAAATCAATGTTGGCGCGATAATCGATCGACTGGGCCGTGCCACCGTCACTATTTGACCCGTGGGCGCTAATCACATAAGACACGCCCTGACAGGCTTTCTGAATATCGCGCTCGTGGCTCAAATCGCCAATAAACGCCTGAGCCCCCCGTTGCTCTAGATCGCCATAGCGCGAATTGAGCCGCACAAATGCCCGTACAGGCTGCTGCTGTTCTCGCAGGTAGCGCACCACACGCTTTCCCAAACTACCCGTGGCCCCAGTGACTAAATACATAGTGATCCGCCATATCCACAACTAGACATTCGCAATATACCGATATATTTAGTGTTGCGGAATCCTGATCAATCCCCGTCTACCTAAAGACACGGATAGTCTTAAATTGAGTCGTGGTCTTCTATCGTGAAAGATGGGCCGAGGGAACCCACACCCTGTGAGGAGGCCAGCCCATAACCCCAACTCTATCTGGCTCCATCTGGGGATATCCTATACCCACGCAGAGGTTGGGCGTGGATCTGTTCCCTCGCACTTCCAACCCCTACTTAACCAAATCACTACCCCCACGAATGTACGTATGACTGTTTATTGGCTGTTAGCCCTATCCGGTTTGGGCTTTTTATCGGTGGTGTTTGCTGAACTGGTGCGCGATGGGTATCACATTGCGGGGCACTATTGGCCGCCGATTCAGCGCTACCACATGCTGCACCACAAAGCCTATCGTCGCGACCTCTCGATCGTGAGTATCGAGGCGTATTGCAAGGCTCAGCTCTATAATGATGTGCCAGAGGCGATCGCCATGATCCTCGCTGGAACTGCCTTGGCGCTCACCATCCAGCTGCCGGTATTGTGGATTGGCTGTGTGTACTCGCTGGGGTTTTTGATGACCGCACTGGGGCGATCGCAGGGATGGCTGCTGGCGACCGACCTCACCCACAAGCCCGGTGCGTTAGACACCATTCCGTCCCAGTGGACGGTGAATCGCACCTATCACTGGCGACACCATTTTGATCAGGGCACTGCTTACTATTGCGGCCATTTCACCCTCATGGATCAGGTATTGGGCACGGCGCTATCTCTCAAAGGCAAAGTCATTGGTATTACCGGCGCGTCGGGGTCGCTGGGACGAGCGTTCACGGCCGAACTGCGGCGACGGGGGGCAAAGGTAGTGGCGTTTACCTCTTCTGCCGATGCTCGGTTTGAGGAAGGGGTAGAGGTCATCCAATGGCACACCGGGGCAGAAGACGCCCTAGCGGAGCGGCTGCAAACAATCGATATTTTAATCCTCAATCACGGGCTGAATGTTCATGGCGATCGCTCTTTTGAGGCCATTCAACGCTCCTTTGAGTGCAACACCATCTCAGTTTTGAAGCTGGCAGAACTGTTCCTCAGCACGGTGCAAGCCTCTGATCACAAAGCATTAAAAGAGCTGTGGATCAATACCTCCGAAGCAGAGGTGAATCCTGCTTTTAGCCCGCTCTACGAACTCTCAAAGCGCACCCTAGGCGACCTCATCACCCTGCGTCGCCTCGATGCCCCCTGCACGATCCGCAAGCTAGTCTTAGGGCCCTTTAAGAGCAACCTAAACCCCATTGGGGTGATGTCGCCTGAGTTTGTGGCGCGGGGCATTGTGTTTTTGGCTCAGCGCGATATCCGCAATATCATTGTCACCGTTAACCCGCTGACCTACCTCGCATTTCCCATCAAAGAGCTATTCCAAACGCTGTACTTTCGGCTTTGCTCTCGAGCAAAGTAGCCGACTGTTGAGATATTGGGCATTGCTGAATGAAGATATGAATTCAAAAGCCCGCCCTCACCCTAGCCCTCTCCCAAAGGGCGAGGGAACCAGAATTCTAGCTCCCTTCTCCTTAGGGAGAAGGGTTGGAGATAAGGGTAAATCGTACTTGTATTCAGCAACGCCAACCAGCGCTTAAGGCGCTTCAAGCGTCCTCTACAGAGTGGGGTTGAACCTAATTGGCAGCAACACCGTCGTTGCGGGCCGCACTTTGCACAGCCGCGGAGACGGCAGGCACGACGCGTGGGTCAAAGACCGAGGGAACGATGTGCTCGTAGTCTAAATCTGACGGTTTTACCAGCGAAGCGATCGCCCCAGCCGCTTCCAAAAACATGTGGGTGGTCATGGTAGCAGCGCGACAGTCTAGTGCGCCACGAAAGATGCCCGGAAAAGCGAGGACGTTGTTGATTTGGTTGGCGTAGTCGCTGCGTCCTGTGGCCATGACCGCCACATCATCCACAATCAGCTCAGGCTGAACTTCAGGAATGGGGTTGGCCATCGCAAACACGATGGGATCAACGGCCATAGACTGAACCATCGCGGGGCTGACCACGCCCGGTGCGCTGACCCCCAGAAAGATGTCGGTGCCGATCATGGCGTCTGCAAGCGTGCCCCCTTGGGCGATCGCCAGGCTGCGCTTGGTCGTGGTGAGATCGGTGCGATCGTGGCTGATGATGCCACGCGAGTCGCACATGCAGATGTGCTTCGCCCCTGCCTTGGTGAGCAGTTGGGCGATCGCCACCCCTGCGGCACCCGCGCCGTTGATCACAATCTTGACCTCATCCATCGATTTTTTCACCAGCTTCAGCGCGTTATAGAGGGCCGCCAAGGTGACTACGGCGGTGCCATGCTGGTCATCGTGAAAAATCGGGATATTCAACTCTCGCTGAAGCTGGGCCTCAATGTCAAAACAGCGGGGAGCACTAATATCTTCTAGATTGATGCCGCCAAACACTGGCGAGATGTGCTTCACCGCCTGCACAATTTCTGCCGTATCCTGGGTATCTAAACAGATGGGGAAGGCGTCGATGCCTGCAAATTCCTTAAACAGCATGGCTTTGCCTTCCATCACGGGGAGCGCGCCCCCCGGCCCCAGATTGCCCAGCCCCAGCACGGCGCTGCCATCGGTCACAATGGCTACGGTGTTGCTCTTGATAGTGTACGTGTAGAGATTTTCAGGATTTTCGGCGATCGCCGTGCAGATGCGCCCCACCCCCGGCGTATAGGCCATCGCTAGGTCGCCTTGGTGGTGCAAGGGCAGTTTGCTCACCACGCTGATTTTGCCACCCTTGTGCAAATTAAAGGTGCGATCCGACACGCTCATGACGCGAATAGAATCAAGGGCTTTGATGGCAGTCACAACCGTTTCGGCATGTTCGGTGCTGTAGGCGTCGATGGTAATGTCGCGCACCAGCCAGCGCATGGTTTGCTCAACAAGGTCAATTTGCCCAATGTTGCCGCCAGCTTCGCCAATGGCACGGGTGAGGGTGGCGAGCATACCAACCTGGTTGGGGAGTTGCACCCGAACGGTAAGGCTAAAGCTCGGATTAGGCGTCAGGGTGACCATAGATGTTCTCAACTTTGAAGGAAACGGACTATCAGATCGCAAGGGCTAAGGGAGCGATCGCCCCACTGCTCCCCAAAAACATTACTGGTTTAGGGGAGCTTAAAAGGTATACCGCTAGACGCCCGAAGAATCAATTGCTGGATCGAGAGGCTCAGCCAAACTGCAGCATAGGTAACCGACCAACGGCACCGCCCACCTCGTTCTGATTGAATCATAGGTCGTCCTACACAGGGCGTCCAAACAGGACACCTAAATGGGGCATGATTGGGGAGAGCGCCGCTCTTGCTCTCAAATCTCGCTTTTCTTAAGCGTAGATGTCCTCATCGCATCCCAAATTCATGCCTAACGCGGGCGATGGGCTGGCTATTGCAGGACGTCCCCAGGGAGAGAACAGCCTTAACGGTTAGAAATTAGGCAAGATAGAAAGCAGACCGATTGTGATTTCTCGAATTGTAATGTCTCGAACGTAGTGCGGTTTTCTAGCTCATGGTGACACCCTGCGACCTTTCCACATTTCTCGACAAGCCGGGGGCGCTGCTCGATGTGCGCAGCCCGGCCGAGTTTGAGCAGGGGCATATTCCAGCAGCCATCAGCGTTCCGCTGTTTTCGGATGCAGAGCGGGCAGAGGTTGGCACCTGCTATAAACAGCAAGGGCGAGATGCAGCGGTGGAACTGGGGGTGGCGATCGCCAGTCCGAAACTACCCGGCTTGATCACCACCGCGAAGCAGCTTGCGCCCGATCGCAGGGTGCGGCTACACTGCTGGCGCGGCGGCATGCGCAGCGGTGCAGTGGCCTGGCTACTAGAAACAGCCGGGTTTCAGGTGGCGACTCTGGCAGGCGGTTATAAAGCGTTTCGACGCTGGGCGCTACAGGCGGTGGAATTGCCCCGCCCCATCGTAATCGTGGGCGGCATGACCGGCAGCGGCAAAACAGACATCCTCCAGGCGTTAGCGACCCTAGGGGAGCAGGTGGTGGATCTGGAGGCGATCGCCCATCATCGTGGGAGCAGCTTTGGCGCATTAGGCCTGCCACCTCAGCCCAGCAATGAGCAGTTTGAAAATGAGCTGGCGGTGCAGTGGGCGCAGTGCGACCCGCAGCGGGTGGTCTGGCTAGAGGCCGAGAGCAAGCGCGTGGGGCGATGTCGCATTCCCGAAGCTTTATTTCAGCAAATGATGCAGGCCCCCGTGTTAGAAGTGGTGCGATCGCGCGATGAACGGCTGGCGCTGCTGGTGGATATGTATGGCACGGCAACCACAGAGGATCTGATTCTGGCAACTGAGCGCATTCGCAAACGGCTGGGGGGATTGCGTACGCAGCAGGCGGTTGAACTGTTGGGCGATCGCCGCCTTTCCGAAGCCTGCGATGTGATGCTGCACTACTACGACAAAACCTACACCTACGACTTGCAACAGCGCCACGTCACCACTACGCCAGTGGACATTACGGGACTGTCTGCAGAGGCAAGCGCTTCGCGCTTGCTGCAAGAGGTTCAGGCCGTCTGTCCGCAGCCTCTCAGGCCCAGTTCTGTCGCGGCGTCCCATTCATCCTTGAATGTTTAGACGGGTTGATTAACGCATCGTGGTTTCGTGAAATGACTGTGGAATGACTGTGGCAACTCCATCTAAACTTTTATTAAAACTGAGTCGGCATCTGTTTAACGAGCCATCGACTCAATCTGCGTTTGTGGATGCGCTGATCAATCCTCATCCGTTTCCTGCCTGCATTCTTTGGTGTGATGCCCGACCCGACTTTATCCCGTTTCAGACGGTGCCTCCGCTAGACTGGCAGCCGGTATATGTCGATCGGTTGGCGCTAGAGGAACTGCCGGGCCGCCATCTCTGGCACACCGAAGGCAAATATTATTGTCTGGACTTTTCATCAGTATTTGCGGCCTCGGTGCTGTTGGCGATCCCGGCTGAGATGCGCCAGCAAATCCAAACTGTGGTGGATGTGTGCGCGTCACCAGGCGGCAAAAGCCTGTTTAGCTGGGTGGCGCTGCGTCCCCCGCTGCTGCTGAGCAATGAGGTGATTGGCAAACGACTGGGGGCACTGGTGTCAAACCTACGGCGCTGCGGCGCTGTGGGAGCGATCGCCCTCAATGTAGACTCTAGCCTGCTGGCAGAACGCATTCCCCATTCTGCCGAGGTGGTGCTGGTGGATGCCCCCTGCTCTGGGCAGTCGCTATTGGCGAAGGGCGATGCCGCACCCGGCTGCTTTCACCCAGTCACAATTAATAAAAACGCCAACCGCCAAAAGCGCATTCTCGCCAATGCGGCGCAGGTGGTGGCACCTGGCGGTTACCTTGCCTATATGACCTGTGCCTTCTCACCCGAAGAAAATGAGCAGGTGTGCGACTGGCTGTTGCAGCGGTTTCCCCAATTTCAGCCGGTCGCGGTGCCGCACTTGGCTTCGTTTCAGTCGCATCTAACCTCGCACCCCTGCTACCGCATGTTTCCTCACGATGGGCTGGGAGCAGGGGCGTTTACGGCGCTGTTTCGCCATACTGCGGCAGGAGACCGTCGGGCGATCGCCCCGGAGTTTCTCCAACATCCCAAGGTCATCTCGATTCGCTCGATGCAAGCCCCATCCTCACCTGCTTTATCTTCTGAATGCCAGAAGAACTCTGACGCAATTGAAACTGCCTGAGAAACTGTCATGGTGCCGTCTGATCCCGAGTTTTCTACTGAGCAACCGACCCATCTGCCTACGGAATGGAGCGATCGCCATGTGGCCAAAAACCAACTGCGCCAAGAGATTTGGGCTCGGCTCGTTGCCGCCCGCGCGGTTCACGGCAATCCCGTAGGGCATATTCCCAACTTCATTCAGGCAGAGGATGCTGCGGCGCACCTCGCAATGTTGCCCATCTGGCAACGGGCACAGGTGGTTAAGTGCAACCCCGATGCATCGCAGTTGCCTGTGCGGCTGCAAGCCTTACAGGCCGGCAAGATTCTGTATATGGCTGTGCCCCGCCTTTGCCAGCGCCATTGCTTTGTCGAGATTAGCGCAGCGGCACTTCAGGCGAAGGGCGTGCCGCTGACGGATGCCGCATCAATGACGGGGGCGCTAAGCTACGGCAACCCGGTGCCGTTTGAGGCTATGCACCCGGTTGACCTGGTGGTCGTAGGCTGCGTAGCGGTGGCGATTAATGGGGGACGCACGGGCAAGGGGGCAGGCTTTGCAGATTTAGAACTGGCGATGCTAAAACAATTTGGTCTGATTCGATCAGACACGCCAATTGTGACGACTGTGCATGGGCTGCAATGGGTCGCCAGCGATCGCCTACCGATACAACCCCACGACTGGCCGCTGGACTGGATTGTGACCCCAACGTGGGCGATTGCCACTCACACCCAGATCCCCAAGCCGATTGGGATCAACTGGGATGTGCTCCAGCCTGATCAATACCGCACAATCCCCATATTGCAGCAGCTTCGCAGCCTCAACAGCCCCAACTTTAAATCAACTGATTGACTAACAAAACTCCTGAAACCTTGATTCTTGCGTAGATTAAGATTAGCGTCAGCGTAACTCAACCAAATCCAGACTAAGACTGGGTTTCACTAACTCAACCTACCAAAAAGATTTGTGGGTTAGCCAGTCTAAATCCATTATGGAACGACAGATGAATGTATGGATTAACCCCTGTCAACTTCATCAATTACCTAATAAAAGATGTACACGTTGATGCAAAACGTTGGCTTAGGCTTCGACAAAAAAGATGCGAATACTTTATCCAAATCTTACATTTGAAGGACTAAAAATAATCTGAAATTACGCTGGAGAGTTTCACCCTTACGGCTAAAATCAGTGTCTAATTCACTCTAAGGGTACAGGAATGTGAATGCTCGACGCATTATCATAGGTGTAATGGGGCCCGGAGAAACCGCATCTGTCGTACTGTGCAACGCGGCCTATGCCCTAGGTCAACGTATTGCCGAGCAGCGCTGGGTCTTGCTGACTGGAGGCCGCGCCACTGGCGTCATGGATGCAGCGAGTCGGGGTGCAAAGGTAGCTGGAGGAACCACAATTGGAATTCTACCGGGGACTACGGCGGACGATGCGTCTGACTATGTAGATATTCCTATCGTGACAGGGCTGAGGCATGCACGGAACGTGATTAATGTTTTGTCGTGTGATCTGGTAATTGCCTGTGGCATGGGGTTGGGGACAGCGTCTGAAGTTGCGATCGCCCTCAAAGGTGAAAAGCCTGTAATCTTATTGGCGTACAGCGCTGTGAGCAACTAATTTTTTGAGCAGTTCTCTCTTGGCAAGACGCATGTTTCAACTGACGTAGAGCACGCGATGCATATAGCTAAAACCCTACTCAGAATAGAGGGCTAAATAAAGAGCGGTATTGAGTTGCTTGGTGATCTGCATCACCCTATGAGCCTGAGTTGTAGCGTAGACTTCGCCTAAGATTTTATGGAGAATTCTGTTTAATTCAGCTTGGAACAAATGTAAGGAACTTATAAGAAAGTGGCGGTTACTTTGTATCAAAGCAAGACATTTTAAGACGGAGTATAAGATGGAAAACCGTCAAAAAGGACACTCACAAAATCACCCTATAACTTTTCTTGCAAGTCAGTATTTTTAGATTCGATGTTTGAGATGATAACTGTAGACCGAGCAGCGGGGCGAACCACGATGAAATCGCAACAAGTAAACACCACAGCGCAACGTAACCTGCAACTGCGCGAGCGTACGTTAACGCCAACCTTCAACCGGATTTGCCAAGGCGCGACTGCTGCACTCGTGGGCATGGGTGGGCTAGTGGTGGGTATGGGGATGCCCTCTCGGGCGATCGCTCTGCCTATTGAAACTCCGGTCGAAATTTCAGTACCGATGCCCACAAACTCTGCGGTCGAGCCCTCCGCTGGGTCACAGCGCGTTGCTCAGCAGGCGGTTCCCGAAATCGACTCCTCCATTACACGAGAATATCGTCCAGTTACCGTCTACATTCCTGATCCCAATACGCAAGAGCTTGTGCCCCAGTCGGTGCTAGTGTCTGTTGATCAACCCGCTGAAATTGCGGTCGATCAAATCATTCAGGCTTATGAAGGTCAGGATGTGGGGATTGAAGGGTATGAGGTGAATGTAGACAGCGCTAAGCGAGAGGCAGAAGTCAACTTTGAAGTAGATAGTCCCCGTGGGGCAGATGCAATGCAAAGTCTTAGCAGTGCAAACCAGTACAGTTTGTTCGAGGCTATTCGCGCCACTTTGTTGACTGAGCCGACCTATGGTGTAGACGAGGTTATCTTTATGGCAAATGATGTGTCGTTTGACATTTAAGCCTTAGTGAAGTGACTGAGCAAATGGGTTATTGGTAGCGTCTGTGCCAAAACTGTATCACTGCAATCTGTAGCAGTCAGAATAGGAAGAGAGGAAGGGGCGATCGTCCCTTCCTCTCTTCCTATTGTTTTCCCAATTGCGGTAACAATAGCTAAAGCTTTGGTTGACTGACAAAAGTTGATTTTGAGAGCCCGAGTGCCTTGTCTACAGCAGTTTTGGAGATTAAAGGGGTGCCAGCGTTTAAGCTTAGATACCACTCAAAAGAATGAACATTACCGCTTTTGTATTCCAGAAAAGTTAACTTTTTTCTAACTTGTTCTGAAATTTAGGGATAACTGAACATCATCCTTTTTTGTAACAGCTGATATTTTGTTAGATCTTAGGTTCGAAGGGCTTTGTAAGTAAGGATTATTCAAATAGATATCTTGACTACTCAAGTTACTTAGCAGAAGCCCACAATTCCAGCATCTAGTATGGCTGGCATCAAAGATGTAAGCACCACATAATTCATGTTTAGAAAGACTCTGATTAATCCGGAATTCAGCAATGCCTGTTTCTAAACCAAAGATCGCCTCTAAATATTTAAGCTTATTATCAAGTAAAAATTTTGTTTTTCTCTTGTCTTTCTTCCTATAAGCTGATGAGCAAGCCTCACTCGAACTATCGATCAGCCCAAACTTTTGAAGTCGAATTGCAGCAGCTTGGTAACTAACATTAAAGTGTTTTGCAAATAAGTTAACCGTAAGATACGGAATATTTCTGGGATAAGAAATAATGCGCTCGATTGAACTTCTTGGCATTAAAAGTTCTGCAGCAAAGTATTCTGCATTTTTTTCTAAAACTTCATTTTCATTAAAGGATCCGCATGAAAAAAGAGCGGAGCTGCTGTCGTAAAGCAGATGATGTAACTCATGAGCAACAGTAAACCTTTGAAGTTCAACCGAATGCACCTTATTAATAACTATCAGATGCAAGCCTCCTTCTTTATAGGAGAACCCTCGAAGTCCATGTAATGATTTGGGCAGAGTTTCAAATGTGAGAATTATTCCTAGATTAGCTGCAATTTGATAAACGTTTATTGGAAGCTTGTAAACATCTGTTTTTCTACAAAGATCTTTTGCTCTTCCTTCTAAAACTGCAGACAGTGCCTTTTTAATACGCCTCGTAGCCCCTGACTCATCCACCAAAGACAAAAGATTGAAATTTCCATAGATCTCCTGTTGGAGTCTAATGTAGTCCAAAACATATTTCTTAACTTCCTTTGTATCAGTCTTATCAGACTTATCTCTAAGAAAAAATATTTGTGTATTGTTGTAATTGAAAAAGCCTTCAAAAATTTCATGAATTGGCTTTGACAATCGACATGCTATAGCAAATATCTCTTGATAATGAGATTCGATAGAACCATTTTCAATAGCTTTAATAGTATCAACAGATAGATTGAGTTCATGACTAATCGTTTGAGTGTCCAAGCCAAGCTCCTCTCTAGCTGCTCTAAGACGCTCTCCAACTTTATTCACCGTTATTTGCTCGCTCTTCATACATAAAGTGGTAGTTCTATTGAAAAAACGTAGGGGCTGTCATCAATTAACCGCTGATGACCCAGAAATCAACGGTTACAGCCCCTAGCCTGTTTTTTGGGTCGGGCGTGGCAACGCTCATAGCACAAGGCGTTTGGTCAGAATTGATGACACGCCCTAGTACTACTCTTGATTGACTCTTTCATACTTCCCATTCGGACTTCCTAAAAGAAAAAGCAAGAGTACCCTTGCACTATCGTAGCATGTATGTTATGACTTCTCTATATTACTAGATATGGTGTCCTACCTTGTCGATCTCTATCTTAGAGGCTCTAGCTGTGGCAGGCATACATCATTAGGCGAAGCTATAATATTTCGTAAGCAAAATATCTTATAACCCAATCCTCTTCACCCTCGACTCTTTTTATGAACCAGTATCCCGATGAGCAATTGTCCATGGATGAACTTTACGATTTGGGCTTAGAAGCCCGTCCTTCTTATGCTACTGGGTTTCTTGAAAAGCGCTATCAGAGATCGAAGGGGTATCTTCTGTTAGGACATTTGCGGGATCTAGCAAAACGTGCGCAAAGAGGGCAGATCAAGCAAGAGGAATCGTATAAAACAAAAGCAGATCTTGCTGAACTAGCCTTTCCCCAGGAGTGGGCTGATATTAGCAATAAACAGGAATTTGAGCGAATTGGTGAGCGCATAATTAATCCCAGGCGGGTTTATCAGAAGCATTTCATTAGAAAAACAGGTGAGGCTATGAGGCTTGTTGCAAAAGAAATGAGAAGTAAGCTAGAGGACTGTAGAAATGATGAGGAAAAATCTAAATTCATTTCCGACGTTTTAGAAATATTTGTCCGATCTGGTATAGCTGACAATGAAGGGTTTCTATTTACTTATCACGGTCCTAGCATTCGCCAGAATTCAGAGATTTTACGGGTTAATTGGGAATTAATGCAAGAGCATTCAGTAAAACAAGGTGCCGATAAACGATTAGCAGAATTAATTTATAAGGTAGAGACAAGACCACTTCAGACAGAATTGCTGCCTTCCAAACTCGATCCCAGCTTTAATCCTCAAGACGATTTAGATATCATAGGAGAAGAGTTTGACGGCACAGCAGAGTAATTTTTAGTTGTGGAATGACTGAGCTACAGGTAGCTTAAGTATCAATAGTAAAAACTTGTCTAGATACTTCTAGTCAATGTCCATTTTATTCAGATTTGGAGCTGCTAAAACGTCATTTAGGTTGTGAAGTGATAGACAAAGGGCAACTTCATTTATATAGATTGAGGGCACAAAGCCGTGAAGATGTCTAAGTTTGTAGTCGAGCATAATTTGTCCACTGTGACAATTATCAACAACCTAATTCAACTAATCCATATTACGATAGAGAAAATCGATTAGAATGTCTTCTACCTTAAGCCATCCCCCGCCATTAATCCACTTCCCCCACTCGCTGACTGGAGTGAGTAGGGTAGTACGATAGCTATTGTTCAGTTTAGAGACGTGGTTGAGTAAGAGGAAATCAGGATATTTCTCTGTTTGATATAAATTGCCACATCTATATCTGACTTGGGTGTATAGGTGCCGCTTTTCCTTAAATCTCTCAAAGGAAAGCGGAAGCCACGCTCGACATGCCTCCTCCCCTTTGCTCGCTTGCAATAGCCGCTCAGCTGAGTAAACCTGCTTATTGATGAGGTAGTTGCCAAGATAAAGGGGCTTAAGCGCTGGTAAAGCTGGGCTTCTAAATCGGGTTGGTGCTCTAGCCAACATTCCGCAGATTGACAAAGGAATGTCGGTATTAAATCTCTTGAAGGGCCTGCCGTGCTCACGTCTATGATGAGAAGCAACAGCGACGGCCATGAATAGATCTCAGCCTGTCAGGATACATTCCCCGCAGTTGGCATAAGAAATTGAGGAAATCCTAGAACAGCCTTTAAAAAGAAAGAGGGCGACTGTAGCATAGGAAAGGACAACTGAGTCAGCGTGTGGAATGCAGCAAGGCGGCACTCAGCATCAATCTTTCTGCACTATTCTGGTTTCACAGCAACGGTGTCGGGCAGAGATGGCTGATATGGATGGCTCATGTAGATCTCATATAGATATAGACAGTCGAATAGCAGTTCTGATCGATGCACGAATGGTTGAGATGGCTGTAGTTGTTTAGCGGTGTAGTGGAGAAATCTCGTGGACGAACAATCCAAGGCAAACAAAGATGCATTTTTTTATCC
>JBGTOF010000468.1:0-13307 GCA_041742695.1 Elainellales cyanobacterium
CTGAATCGAGATATGAACCGGCAAAACCTCTAGACTCTGCATGGCCCCCTAAATCCCCCAATTCTGGGGGACTTTGAGACTCTGTCTCCCCCCAAAATTGGGGGACTGGGGGGGCAAATCATACTTGTATTCAGCAACGCCAAAAAGCGCTATGGGCGTTACCCAAATTGCAGATCTGGCTACTATCGAGTCGGCTACAGTTGCGACTGATGGAAACGTCAAACACGGCGCGGATTCCACAACGAAAATTGCACTACCCTGTGGTTCAACTGATGCTTCTATAGATGTGGCTCTATGCAAACCACGGTTACCTAAACGGGCATTATTCCAACTCTCGACGCCCTTCTAGAGCTCGAGCTAAAGTCACTTCGTCGGCATACTCTAGGTCGCCCCCCATCGGTAGCCCAAAGGCAATGCGGGTGACTTTTGTAAAGGGCTTGAGCAGTTGCCCGACGTAGAGGGTCGTCGTTTCCCCTTCTACACTGGGGCTAATGGCGAGAATCACCTCAGTCACCTCGTCTTGGCTAGCTCGCTTCACTAAGGGAGAAATGTAGAGCTGCTCTGGGCCAATACCATCCATCGGCGAGATCAACCCACCTAAGACGTGGTACTTTCCCTGATATTCCCGCGTCTTCTCGATGGCGATCACATCGCGGGGATCTGCAACCACGCAAATAGTGGCGCGATCGCGACTGGGTGAACGGCAGATATCGCACACATCTTCCGCAGATAGATGAAAGCACACCCGACAAACGCCGACCTGTTGTTTAGCCTCCAGTAGCGCTTGAGCTAAGGCTTGAATTTCGGTTTCAGGCCGTTTGAGAATGTAGAGGGCAAGGCGCTGAGCAGATTTGGGGCCAATGCCAGGAAGCCGCTGGAATTGTTCGATCAAACGGGCGAGGGGACGTGTATAAACCGTAGGAGTGCCTCCAAGTCAAAGCGCCAAAATCAATGCTCACTGAATCATAGCGGGTAATGAAGAGCGATCGCCCGTCTATCCTTTTTCGTCTGTCTTGTGATCTTCGCCTTCGCTCACGCGGCGCATCTGCACCACATCGCTCATCTTGCGAATTTGGCTAAAGGTGCGTTCGAGCTGGTCATGATCCCGAATATCAATGCCCAGATTGATGATGGCAGTTTTGCCCGGAAAGGTCTTGACCTGGGCGCTGCGAACGTTGATTTCGTAGTCAGTTAAGCGCGACAGAATATCTTTTAATACGCCTACCCGGTCGATTACCTCAATTTTCACCTGCACGGGATAGGTATGAGGCCGAGTATCGGGTTCAGTGCTGTTCCAGCGAACGGGAATCAGGCGATCGCCCGGAATGCTATCCGTATTGTGGCACCCCTGACGATGGATTGAAATGCCCCGACTGCCCAACGTTACAACCCCGATAATGGGCTCACCGGGGATGGGATTGCAACAACCCGCTAGGTTATAAAGCAGCCCCTCCACACCCACAATGGGCGAGTCGTGATGCCGATGCGCTGGACGCGTTGGGGAGACGGGGTTGGGGTTCAGCAGCGCCCTGACATCCTCCGCCTCTAGCGGGTTGGCGGCAGGGGCAATAGGCTGCCGCACCTTGATCTCTTCCCGCAGGCGATTGATGGTGTGATTCAGCGTCAGCTCGCCATAGCCCAACGCTGCCAGCAAATCATCGACCGAGTGATAGTTGCAGCGCTCTGCCGCCGCCTGCATGGGCTCAGACTTGAGCAGCGCCTCAAACCCTTGCTTGCCCAGTTCTTTTTCCAACATATCACGGCCGCGCTGCATGTTTTGGTCGCGATTAGACCGCTTATACCACTGACGAATGCGGTTACGCGCCCCAGCGGTGACGGTAAAATTGAGCCAGTCGAGGCTAGGGTGAGAGTTTTTCTGCGTAATGATTTCTATAATATCGCCATTGTGAAGGTGCGTTTCCAGCGGCACGATGCGCCCATTCACCTTAGCTCCAGCGCAGTGGTTGCCCACCTCGGTGTGAATGCGATAGGCAAAGTCGATCGGGGTAGATCGTTGCGACAGCACCACCACATCGCCCTGGGGCGTAAACACATAGACATCATCATCAAATAAATTGCTCCGCACCGTATCCAGGTATTCCTGGTCATCTTTTAAGTCGCTTTGCCAGTCGATAAGCTGCCGTAGCCAGGTAAACTTCTCATCATCTGACGTAAGCTTGCTATGAGAATGGCCTACTTCCTTATACTTCCAGTGGGCGGCGATACCATACTCTGCAATGTGGTGCATTTCCACCGTGCGGATCTGCACCTCCATGGGGCGACCGCGCAGGCCAATGACCACGGTGTGCAGGGATTGATAGCGGTTTGGCTTAGGCAGGCCAATGTAGTCCTTAAAGCGCCCAGGGATCGGACGAAACAAGTGGTGAATAAAGGCAAGGGTGCGATAGCACTCGTCTTTGGTATTGACGATGATGCGGATGGCCGCCACATCCAGAATTTCATGGAACTCTTTGTGCTGCCGCTGCATTTTTTGGTAAATGCCATGCAGATGCTTGGGGCGTCCGCTAATTTCTGCCACGCAGATGCCCGCCTGCTCTAGCTCTGGCTGGATTAAGGCAACCGCTTCGGCTAAAAACGCTTCGCGATTGGTGCGTTTTTCAGTCACGAAGGTTCGCATCTCGCTGTAGGCGGTGGGATCAAGGTACTTAAAGGCAAGATCCTCCAATTCCCACTTAAACCGACCGATCCCCAGGCGGTTAGCGAGGGGTGCAAAAATTTCTAAGGTTTCTTGAGCAATGCGGCGACGCTTTTCGTCGGGCAGATGCTCGAGGGTGCGCATATTATGCAGGCGATCGGCTAACTTCACCACAATCACCCGAATATCTTTGGCCATTGCCAAGAACATGCGGCGAAAGTTTTCTGCTGCACGCTCAGTCTTGCTGGAAAAGTTGAATTTCGACAGCTTGGTTACGCCTTCTACGAGGTGACGCACGTCTGCCCCAAAGCGCTGCTCAATTTCCTCTGGTGTAACGTCGGTGTCTTCTACCACATCGTGCAAAAAACCTGCTGCGATCATCTCGCTGCTACCTCCGAGATCGCGCAGCAGCCCTGCTACCGCCACGGGATGGGCGATGTAGGGTTCACCCGAGGCCCGACGCTGATCTTCGTGCAGCCGATAGGCAAACTCAAAGGCGCTACAGACTAGGTGCGCTGATGTAACGCTGCTGGCCTCGTCACCTTCTACGGGCGATCGCTCTGATAGCAAACAATCTCGCAACCAGCTGGGGAGTTCAATATCGTTGGGTAGGGCAGGAGCAGTAATGTGCATCGGGTGACTCCTTCAGGTGAGTAGGTGCAAGCAGGACTAAGCGTAGACAGAGAATTGAGATTAAGATTCGAGATCAAGAATTAAGACAATATCAGAACAGTGATATGAGGAACACCATAAAAAAGAACGTCATAACGAGAAAATCATAAAGTACGGCAACCTGCGTCTAAATGACTAGACGCAGCGCCGAGTGAGTAAGTTTAATCAGCAGCGGGGGGTACGATGTGAGGGCGAGATTTTGGATGAATCCCAAACCCGGGTTAAGACGCGTCTGGCATCAGCCCAGCGTTGCTCGGTTAGACGCGTTAGACGCGATGGAGAGCCTAACCTGGCAACAGTCCCTAGGGAATAGGGTTCAGAAGAACAGGCAACCCCTGCAGACTTTAGGATGGAGCGCGTTGCGGGTGACTGGGGCTCGGTATAAGCCGCTCGGCCAATTCTCCGTTAGCGATATAGCTCGACGCTGAACCATCAAGCGACTGGGAAGCCCCATTTGGCTTATTACTCCAGCAGGTTGGCCCCCACATGCTGCTGAATATGTGGTCTTATTTTTATTAGTATTACAAACTTCGTTACAGTTCAGAGCGCAACTCCATCGTGGGGTAGATCCCAATGGTGCGCATTCTGCTCGAATGGTTCGCCAGGCTAACGCGGTTGAACCCTGTGAAACCAAACCCATGCAGACTCAACAGCCAAACCCCATGCAGCCAGATTCCATGCGGACCTCAGAGCCTGAGCCCCATCCCTACACCGTGTTGCAGCAGCAGGCTCAAGCACTGCGGGCGATCGCTCAGCAACCCGATTTGGATGTGCCCCAGCTCCGCGCAGCTGTGGCTGCCACACAGCACTACTTTCAAACTCAGGTGCTCACCGCAGACCTATCTGCTGCCAGCCCTCTGGCAGCCAACCAAGTGCGATCGATCCACACTGAAATTAACCGCACTCTGCGGCTATTAGGGATGGATGCCATGTTTCTTTATGCAGCTAAACAATCCGCAACGCAGCAGCAACGGCTCACGCAAATGGGCGATCGCATTAATACGCTGCTCGGCTTCTGTGCGGTACTCTTGGGCCAGCCGCCTGAGTAACCCACAAATGCCCTGCTGCAAGCCACTTGGTTCAGCGCGTGGGGGCATTAAACACTTCAACAGGCACCACTGTCACATTTAGCGAGAGGGGGCGATCGAGTTCCTCCTCCAAAAATTCTTGCACTAGGCCAATCTGCTGTGCAGAAATCGATCCCGCTAGGGCTGCAACTTCTATGCTGACGATTAAATTTCTTCTCCGCCGCTGTACGGTAAGGCGGCGAATATCTCGGTCGGCAAAGGTTAAGGTTTCTTGGCGGATGAGGCGATTCACTGCGGAGCGAGTGCGCTCACGAATTACCAAATCTTGAAAAGACAAGCCTAGCGGAATACCCAACGCAAACAATGCCGTGACGGCGATTGTCAATCCTCGCTGCGCCTTTGCAACTGACCCATAGCGCTGAAACAAAAAGACCAACGCACCGCTGAACACGATCCCCACTAAGTTGGTGGCAAATAGCAGTAGCGATCCTTGGGTAATATCAGCAGAACGCATGCCCATGCCAATGCCCACCACCGCCAGTGGCGGCACCAAGGCCACGGCGATCGCCACACCGGGCAGTGCATCTGCCACATCGCGCCGTGATTTAGCATAGGAGCCCGCCGCCCCCGCCGCTAACGCCACGCCCAGATCCAGCAGCGTCGGGCTAGTACGTGCCAGCATTTCGGTTGTGGCAGTTTCAATGCCGATTAGCCAAGTGATTAGAAAGGCGACCGCGACTGACATTAGACAGCCAGTTGCAATGCCGAGGAGCGATCGCCGCAGCAAGCGTCGGTTGTTCAACACAATAGAAAATGCAATGCCAATGATCGGCCCCATCAACGGAGCCACAATCATGGCACCGATGATTGTGGCAGCACTATTCGACAGCAGGCCAAAGGTGGCAATCACCACCGACAGCATCAGCAAAAAATAGTAGGTAAAGGACGGATCAGCCGCTCGCCACAGGTTTCGGCTCATGCTGGCGAGCGGCGTTGGCTTGGTACTCATCCAAGCCCAATCGCCGCTGTTGCCCTTTCGGAGCTCATAAATCTGCTCGCGAATCCAATAAATGATGCGATGAATCACAGCGCTAGCTGTTCAAAAAACAGCCCATAACGGGAGTTGACGGTGCGTCTAGTGCGTCTAACGATACACAAAGGAGACAGAGATCGTCATCGTATCGGGATAGTCCCCCACTCGTCATCCCCCCAAGTGGGACTGCAGTTCTGCATCAGTTCCCCGAAAGCCTACCATCACGGCTTGTCCATCTCTGACGAATAGCGGTCGCTTGAGCAGCATGGCATCTGCCGCAAACGCCTCTACCCACTGCGCATCGGCCCAATTGGCTTTGTCTGGCCCTAGTGCTCGATAGGCGTGCCCCGAGGTATTGCGCATGGGCTTTGACCCCAGCACCGCTACCCATGCCTGAATCATGTCGCGGCTGGGCGGTGCTTCTTTCGTGTTGATAAACACATAGGCATAGCTCTGTTCGTCTAGCCATTTCAGCGCCTTTTTGCAGGTGCTACAGGTCGGGATGCCATACACATGCCACGTTGCCATACCAAATTTGAACGAAACGCCATAGCCATCGTAATACTCAAGCGATTCACAGCCATCAAAATCCAAGGCGCAAGGTGGAGCACAAATTTCATCACACCCCTTAGGTGAATGTCAGTTTACGTAAGTTCACCTCAGTTCAGATTAAGACGGTTGGGGCGACGCGAGATTGCCAATGCTGCCCACTCTATCTCTGAAGGAGGCGGGCGATCGCCCCTGGAATAATCCAAATCACATGGGGGTTGCGGGTATCTAGGCTTAGGTTCGCTAGGTACAACCCTTAGTCGCATTGAGAGTCGTATTGAGCCGAGTCAGACCAACACCCCATCACCCAGCCCCGATCGCCTTAATCGCTTGGCAGATGCCGCGAAAAGCCATAGATATGCTGGGTTTTGAGCTGATCAAACAAATCAGACGGCTGCATAGACGCCCCGGTTGGGTCTGCCGATAGAGAAAATAGCTGCCGATCAATCTGCACTTGCAGGTTGAGCATCGGGTCGCTGCCGGGGGAGACCAAAAACTCAAGCTGCTCCAACATAGGCCACTGAGCCAGCCTGTCCAACAGTTGGGCGATCGCCCGCGTAATCGGCAGATCAGACTGCTGATACCAATCGGGGTCTAGCGCGGGGGCCTGTTCGACCCCGAGATGGATAATGAGCGCGGCGCGGTTGAAGAGGGCGATCGCCACCGGGCGCATTTCTTCTTGCACCACCAGATCATGGGCACTGGCGAGATGGCGTAGCTTCTCCAGTCGCTCATACTTCTGTGCCGGTGTCGGCTGGTCTTGCCATTGAATGGCCACCGTCACCAGGTAGGTTTGTAGCAGCAAATGGCCCAGCTTTTCGGCCTTAGTTGCCAAATAGTCCGCATTGTAGGGCGTAGCCTCGATTAGCAGCGGCACCCGATCCACCATGTCTAACCCATAGCCTTTGATGCCTGCAATCTTGCGGGGATTGTTGGTAATCAGCCGAAACTGCCCCACACCCAGATCATTCAAAATTTGTGCGCCCATGCCGTAGTTGCGCTGATCTGCAGGAAAGCCTAGCCGCTGGTTGGCTTCAACTGTATCTAACCCCATATCTTGCAGCGAATAGGCTTTGAGCTTGTTCACCAAGCCAATGCCTCGCCCCTCTTGCCGCAGATATACCACCACCCCCGCGCCTGCACTGCTGATCATTTTTAGCGCGGCTTGCAGCTGCATGCGGCAGTCACAGCGTAGCGAGCCGAGCGCGTCTCCGGTCAGGCATTCTGAATGCACCCGCACCAGCACCGGATGATCTGCAAAGGTTGCCGGGTCGCCCTTCACCATGGCAATATGTTCTGAATTATCCAGCAGGTTGCGGTAGGCGTAAATTTGGAAGTGGCCAAACTGGGTGGGCATATCGGCCACAGCTTCGCGCCGCACAAATCGCTCGTGCTGCAGGCGATAGCTGATCAAATCTGCAATGCTGATGATTTTAAGCTGGTGGTGCTGGGCGTAATCAATTAGCTCTGGCAGACGTGCCATTGAGCCGTCAGGGTTCTGAATTTCACAAATGACTGACGAGGGATATAGCCCTGCCAAACGCGCGAGATCGACCCCGGCCTCAGTGTGCCCGGCCCGTTTCAACACGCCGCCTTCTCGCGCTCGCAGGGGAAAGATATGCCCCGGTCGGCGCAGGTCGCTGGGTTTGCTGTTGGGCTGAATGGCGAGCTGAATGGTTTTGGCGCGATCGTCGGCAGAAATGCCCGTCGTGACGCCCAAGTGTAGCGCCCCATCAATGCTGACGGTAAAGGCGGTTTGTTCATTGCTGTCTTCGAAGGCGCTGGGGCTCACCATCAGCGGCAGTTCGAGCTGATCAAGGCGATCGCCCGTCATCGCGAGGCAAATCAGCCCACGGGCTTCCACCGCCATAAAGTTGATCATGTCTGGCGTCGCAAACTGCGCTGCGCCAATCAGATCGCCTTCATTTTCGCGATTTTCATCATCCACCACGACCAGCATGCGCCCGGCTTTGAGATCATCCAGGGCTGCATCAATGGAGTCAAATTGAAAATCGAGCGATAGCGATTTAGATGATGGCAACTCAGAGTCGACTGAGGGCATATCAGACAACGGGCTTGAAGGTTGGTGTAGCGGTTCCACAGAGGCAGTCTCAAGGATTCAATCAACAACAATGTAACGAGCTTTGAAGCGTGTTCTTATTGTATCGACTTTGACTCAACCTGAGGTCGAGATCAGCTAGAACCCTTGATATGCCATGCGCGATGCACACGACACATCAAAGGTATTAGGACACTGCACGACGCGCGGTGCCCCAATACCCTCTTACCCGAACAGATGTTTAACTTATGCTGGTCGGTTGCGCCCGTTGGTGGGGAAATGGATACCGCTATAGATAGCGGATTCTGACAAGTTGGTTTATTGTATTGCTACAAATTGTTATGGCTACTGCTGCTCTGGCGGCGCTAGCCCAATGGGGTAAACCCATGCCATGCCGCCTAAGCGTCGTCGAGTCAACTCAGCATCTGGTGCATGCCCTCACTCTAAAGCCCTTTCTCTCTCAGCCTACTCAGTACACATAAGTCCCCAAAGTATACTTTCCTGGGGATCTTTCCCCCTTTCTAAGGGGGGAACTGGATTCAAAGTCTCCCTTTTCAAGGGGGATTTAAGGGGGATCTCCTAGGATGTGGCCGATGACAACAAGATCTATGTACTTAGTTGCCTTCTAGGCTAGGGAATTTTGAGCACTCCGGCGCTTATTTTGACAGAAGGGGTCGGGGGAGAAGGGCCAGATGGATGTTTTTTTATGGAATACTCTAATGGATTTAATCGGCTCAATTTAATTAAATGATCTAGATTGAATGGTCTAATAGGCCTAATCGGCTCAAGTGAGGGGCGAATGCTCGATGGGATGGGATTAGTTATCCCATTGGCTCACCCTTTTAAGCCTTCTTATTCAAACCCACTACTCTCTGTTTAGGTATAGTTTCAAGTATGGTTCATTCATCGGAGTGCAGAATCAGCCGTCATGGGTGATGCAAACAAGATCCCGGTAGGCATTGTGGGCGCGTCGGGCTATGGCGGCGTTCAGTTGGTGCGGCTGCTGCTCGATCATCCCCTCCTAGAGTTGGTGTATCTGGGTGGCGATAGCACGGCTGGCAAAGCGATTGGCGAAATTTATCCTCACTTGGGGCATCGGATTAGCTTAAAAGTGGAGTCGGTCGATCTGGACGTGATTGGCGATCGCTGCCAGGTCGTCTTTCTGTCGCTGCCCAACGGGCTAGCCTATAAGATGGCACCCCGTCTGCTTGAGAAGGGCTGCAAAGTGCTCGATCTCTCTGCCGATTTTCGCTTTAGCAACCTCGAAACCTATATGAATTGGTATGGAGAGGACCGGCAAGATGAGGCGATCGCCAGCACTGCCGTCTACGGATTGCCCGAGCTATATCGCGATCGCATCGTCGATGCTCAGCTAATCGGCTGCCCCGGCTGTTATCCCACCGCTAGTCTGCTCGGCATCGCGCCCCTCCTCAAGCAGGGGCTAATCTTGTCTGAAACCGCCATCATTGATGCAAAATCGGGCACCTCGGGTGGCGGACGGCAACCGCCCAAAACGGGAATGCTGCTAGCCGAAGCCGACAACTCATTTGGGGCCTATGGTGTCGGCGGACGCCACCGCCACACCCCCGAAATTGAAGAAGTTTGCAGCGACTTGGCCGGGCATGAAGTGCTGATGCAGTTCACGCCTCATCTCGTGCCGATGGTGCGGGGCATCCTGGCCACCATTTACGCCACTATGCGCGATCCCGGACTGGTGCGCGATGATTTGCTTACCATTTATCAAGCGTTTTATCGCAATGCGCCTTGGGTGCAGGTGCTGCCCAGCGGCACCTATCCTCAAACCAAATGGGCCTGCCACACAAACCTGTGCTACATCGGGGTAGAAATCGACCCCCGCACGGGGCGCGTCATCGTGATTTCGGCAATCGACAATTTGATGAAAGGGCAGGCAGGGCAGGCGGTGCAGTGTCTCAATATCATGATGGGCTGGGACGAGACGCTAGGTCTGCCGCAGTTGGCCTTTTATCCTTAACTCCTGACCTTCCACCGGTTCTGAGCTGAGCAGCTGAGCATTCTGTCTAAAGGGGGGAGCTTGCGGCTAAGGTTGTGTTTGGGCATTGTCTCGAAGGGCGCGATCGGAGGCTTTGGCCATCATAGATTCTCCCACTGACACGTTGAGGGCACTGGCGACCAGAAGCGCCAATGATGTGAGATAAAGCCACAGCATGAGCACAATCACCGCACCAACCGCGCCGTAGGTGCGATTATAGTCAGCAAAGTTGGCGACGTAAACGCGGAACCCATTGGAGGCGATCGCCCAAAAGACTGCTGCTACGATTGCGCCGGGCATCAGCGGCCACCCTTTTTCCCAGCGGCTACAGCCAAACCGATAGATAAAGCCAAACGCGAGCGCCATAATCCCCAACGACAGCGGAAAACTCAGCAATCGCCAGCCTGTTAACACCCAAGGCCGCAGGGCATCGCTTTGCCCTGCCACGTTACGCACGAGCAAATCGCTAATAAACACCAGAAAAATAGCAACCAGCAGCAGCAGCAGCGTTCCGACAGTGAGCAACAGCGAGATCAACTTTGCCTTCCAAAAGGGTCGCCGCAGTTGGGGTGGAATTTGATGAATTTGATCAAGTGCATTCATTGCTGCACTGAGTGCACCTGACGATGCCCAAATGGCGATCGCAAAACTGACAGAAAACAGCCCCGTATCTCGACTGGTGCTAATCTCATCGGCAAACTCTTGAATCAGCACCATCGCTTGTAGCGGCACCACTTCGCTCACATTTCCAACCAATCCCTGAAATGTACGCTGGAGAGGTTGAAAAATGCCAATCGCCGTAATCATCGCCAAAATGGCAGGAAACAGGGCCAGCATTGTGTTGTAGGCCATCTCTGCGGCCAGTCCGGGCAGGCGATACCGACCTACGCGCTGAATCGTTCTGCCCAGCGTTTTAGGCGTAATGTTGAGCCAAAAGTGCCAAAAGCGCCAAGACCTCATGCTGCAGCGGGGAATAGAGAATGTTGAACCATTTGCTCGGCGTTATTCTAGCGTTTCACTGTCTACGTCCGCTGTTTTAGCCTGCAGCGTAATGGGCAGAGTTACCGTAAATGTCGTCCATCCATCAGTGCTCTGAGCCTCAATGGTGCCATCTAGCTGTTCTACCAAACGCTTAACCAGCGCCAGCCCTAGCCCTGTGCCCCCATGCTTATAGCGATCGACTTGAAGGACACGATAGAACTTTTCAAAAATATGGGGCAGTTCGCCATGGGGAATGTCAGCTTGGTTGCGCAGCGTAAACCGCGTGATGGCGGGCGTCGCGCTCTGGTCTTGTGCCACGATTAATTCAATCGTGGCACCCTTTGGGGTGTATTTGCAGGCGTTGTTAAGCAATTCTGCCAAGACCCGCTTTAGCAGCGTGCCATCCGACACGATGGGCCGTAGCCGTGCTGGGCATTGCACTCGCACCGTCTGTTTGGAGTCTTGGGTGCGGGTGCGGAATGGGTTCAGCACGTCGAGAATCCACTGCGATAGATGAATGGGCTCTAAATTGAGAGGGAAGGCGTTTTCTTCGAGACGCTGCAAATCAAGCAGGTCGTTGATTAATTCGGCTTCGCGCGAGAGTTCACTTTCTAAAATACCGAGATATTGCTGTCGCTTGGCCTCGCTGGTGGTGGTTTTGAGCATATACACCGCCATTTTGACATTGGAGATGGGGGTGCGAAGTTCGTGCGATACGGTGCTCAAAAACTGATCTTTTAGCTGGTTTAACCGTTCTAGTTCTTGTACCTGCACCTGCGCGGCTCGATATAGCCGGGCTTGGCGAATGGCGATCGCACATTGGTTTGCCACCTGCTGCGCTAAGCGAATTTCTGACTCATTAAACACATAGTCTTTGTGGTTGATTAGCCATAGATCGCCCAAGATTGCCTGCTCAATGCCATATTGCGAACTGGAATCGACAAAAATAGGGCAGGCCAGCATCGCCACTCGTCCCCGCGCCGGGTTGGGGTAAAGGGAGCAAAATTGAAAATAGTTGCCCTGCTGAAGCTGGCGATAGAGGTCGGGCGAGTCTTCCATGCGAGCCACTTTGCCAAAGAAGGCGGGCAGGGTGTGGGTGTATTCATACAGAATGGTGGAGGTGTTTTGGTCTAGGTCGTAGAGAGCCGCATTGCAGCCCGCCAAACCCATGACAATCGTCAACTCTTGCACCGCCGCTTGCAAAATTTGGGCTTCGTCGAGAGAGTCGCGCACCTTGTCGGTGATGCGCTTCAACATCGACTCATAGGTGAGCACCCGCTCCATCTGCTCCGTTCGCTTCCGCACCTGCTCTTCTAGGTCGGCATTGAGCTGCTGCGACTGTTGATAGAGCTGCGACTGTTGCAGGGCAATGGACACCTGCTCCGCCAATTGATGCAGCAGGTCTACCTCAAACGGTTGCCAGTGCCGCACCGCCCGACACTGATGCACGGCGAGCAGTCCCAGCAGTTGATCTTCGCGCAGAATGGGCAGGGCGATCGCCGCTTTGACCTGTTGCTGCCGCAGCATCGTCAGCAGGCTGGCTGCGCAATCTGCCTGGTCAATATCATGCATGGCGATCGCCTCGCGGGTGCGATAGCGACTCTGCAGATAGTTCACCCCAGATTGGATCATGTGAGTGCCCAAGAGTGGAGAATAGTCAGCCGTCACGGCTTCTGCCACCACTACCGCACCCTGCATGGCGTCAAAGCCATAGATCAAGGCGCGATCGGCCTGCAGCGCTCGCTTTACCTCATCCACGGTGTTGGTCAAAATTTCATGGGGGTCAAGCGATTGGCGAATGCGCTGCACCACGCTACTAATCACCTGTCCCTGCTGCAACTGCTGCTGCAAGGAATGCTCTCGCTGCTTGAGCGGGGTAATGTCATGCAGGCTCCACTGCACGGCTGCCAGCGCTTGAGTCGACGATGGCACGGCTCTGCCGCTAATGGCGAGATTCCGTGCCCCTTGGCTGCCAGGTTTGAGTGTTAGCTCTAGCTCTGCCATGGGATGCCCTTGATGAAGCTGGGCCAGCGCCGCTTGCATCGTTGACAGAGCCTCAATCTGTATGTAACTGAATAGGGTTGTGCCGCCGATTTCCTCGGGCGACATCTCTAGCAGTGCTGCGGCTGCATGGTTGACCATTTGGATGACGCCGCAGTCATCCGTAACTAAATAGCCCTGAGGCGCGTCTTCAAACAGCGTTTGATAGAGAGCCTGAAACCCGTCGTTATTTTCATTATTTAAGGATAGCGGGGCTAGGGGAGGCGATGAATGGGCCGTAGATGCATGGGCAGTATGAGCAAGGCTTTCCAGACCCG
>JBGTOF010000005.1:0-19921 GCA_041742695.1 Elainellales cyanobacterium
TGCATAGGCCGCAACCACCGCCGCAGCTTTCCAAGGCGCATCGACCAGAGCGATAGTCGCGGGGAAAATAGTAGCTAGCGTTGGTCCTAAATTGGGAATTGCCTCTAATAGAGCAGCTAGCAATGCATTGGCAAACACTAACCGCACCCCCAACACCGACAAAATAATGCCGCTGGTGATTCCCACGACCATCATGGTGATTAAGGTTCCGATAATCCAGCCCATCAAATCATCTTCACAAAGGGTCAGGATTTCATCGGCACGACGGCGATAAAACGAAGGAACCAGTCGAATAAAGCCGCGCCGATAGGGATGGGGATTTAACGCTAACATCAACGTCAGCACAAAGGTAAGTAATGTACTTATCGTGACATTGAAAAAGTCGCTAAACAGCCGCAAAAAGTTATTAGCAAGGGTTGTGGTTAGTGGCTGAATTTGAGCGACCAAATTGTCAAGTGTGGGAATGAATTCTGTGATGTTTCCCGGCAGTCGCCCAGCAAGTTCAGTAATACGCGCTTCAAGTTGGCCAAACCCTTGAGGCAGCAGCTGAATTAATTCCTGAAATTGATCAATAAAGGGCGGCACAATGAGCGCAACGGTAATCACTAAAAAGGTGATTGTACCTCCGACCGATAGAGCAATGGCTAGCCCCCGCTTGATCCCTGAACGCTGTAATCGGAGCACCAAGCGATTCAGCGCTGCCGCAAAGATAACGGCTATAAATAGCAGCAATAGCAGTTGCCGAATTTCCCACAGAATGTATAGAGCAATGACGAAGATAACGAGCCCCATCCACTGCGCAAAGTTCATGGCTGACGTTTTCATTGCCTGATCTCCCCACCGAGCTAACGATGCTTATATCCCTGGGTATGGCGCTAAGCGCGCTGGTTTGAGTGTTTATTGTGGTGAGCCTCCTTGCGCAGTAGAGGATTCACCACAATGATTGTCTAATCTACCTATCGGTTGCAATAGTACCTAAAGTAAGAATGATTTGGTTGCGCAAAGAGATATCTCTTACACAATCAAATCATTTCCTAGACACTACTATAAGCAGCAGTGAGCACGAGTTATTTGGTAAAGTCGGAAAAGTTTTGCGGCACGTAACCCGTCTAGTTGCTGGATGGGGCGATCGCCCCATCCAGCAACTAGACGGCCAAACCTGCACTAGAGAAACCGCCCGCAAGCCGCTCTATTGCTTCACAATCGACCTGCCAGCATAGGTGGCAGTCGTGCCTAGCTCTTCTTCAATACGCAGAAGCTGGTTGTATTTTGACAAGCGCTCACCTCGGCAGGGTGCTCCTGTTTTGATTTGCCCAGCAGCCGTAGCGACCGCTAAATCTGCAATGAAATCATCTGGGGTCTCGCCAGAGCGGTGGCTCACCATATAGGTATAGCCGCCTTCTTTAGAGTAATTGATGGCGGCTAGGGTTTCCGTAATAGAGCCAATCTGGTTCACTTTGACGAGGGTGCTGTTGCCTACGCCGTCGGCGATCGCCCGTTTAATAATGCTGGGATTCGTAACAAAGGCATCATCGCCAACCAACTGCACGCGATCGCCCAAGGTTTTCGTCAGTGTTTTCCAACCCTCCCAGTCTTTTTCACCCAGTCCGTCTTCGATCGAGAAGATGGGGTATTGATTGACCCAGCTTTCCCATAGGGCAATCATGTCGTCAGACGACTTTCGGCTCTGGTCTGACTTAAAGAATAGGTAGCTGCCGTCTTCTTGATAGAGTTCGCTCACGGCAGGATCAAGGGCGATCGCCACTTCAGATCCAGGCTTTAGGCCTGCTTTAGCGATTCCTTCCAGAATCAGATCGACCGCTTCTACATTCGCTTTTAGGTCAGGCGCAAAGCCCCCTTCGTCGCCGACGCCCGTGCTATAGCCCTTACCCTTGAGAATAGACTTGAGGGCGTGATAGACCGCTGCACCCATTTCTAACGCCGCGCTAAAGCTAGGCGCACCCACCGGAGCAATCATAAATTCTTGAAAATCTACGCTGTTGTCCGCGTGCATTCCCCCATTGAGGATGTTGAAGCAGGGCACAGGCAACAAATTAGCGCTAGCGCCCCCTAAGTAGCGGAATAGCGAGATGTCTTTAGACGATGCGGCTGCCCGGGCGATCGCCATCGACACACCGAGTATGGCATTCGCGCCTAGGTTGCTTTTATAATCTGTACCGTCTAAATCGAGCATCACCTGATCCGCAGCGGCCTGATCCAGCGCATTTGCTCCTTTGAGCGCGCTAGCGATGGGGCCTTTAACGTTTTCAATAGCTTTGCGGACGCCTTTGCCACCGTAACGCGGTTCGCCATCCCGCAGTTCTAGCGCCTCTCGACTGCCGGTAGACGCACCGGAGGGCACCGCCGCCCGACCCTTGCTGCCGTCCTCTAGCGCCACATCCACTTCTACCGTGGGGTTACCGCGAGAATCTAAGATTTCTCTTGCATGAATAGATGCGATCGCCACCATAGCTGTTCTCTCCAATTGGCACACTTCGTTTGCTGATCAATAGTTGCTGGTCGATTTGCTTGGTAATAGGGTTAATCGTCCGACTTGTAGCCGCCGCTTCCATCGTGCAACCCACCGCATGACTGTAGAGTCCCATTCTTTCTGCAGATTTCAACCGCTATCCAACCACTCTGGGGATTGGGCTGACGCACGCGAGGTCATGACGGCGCGCAGAACAAGTTTATCCACAATCTACGACACTGATTAGATTAGCTGTGTATTGTCAGCCACTTCAAGACCATTGCTCCTAATCTGTTGAATAGATTGCCTGGGCCGACTCAGCGGTTAGGATGTCGCCTGCAATGCGTCCTAAAGCAGCCACACCCCTCCAAATTCTTACCTGTTTCGGACTACCTACTTGTCACCCTCCAGCACTAGATCCATCAACGGGGTTAGCTCTTGCTTTAGTCGGCCAGACCGCACCAGCTCAGCATAGGTATTGGCTTCTACCCCCGCCAGCTCCTCCTGAAACTGTTCCGCAATATAGTCCAGCAGGTTGGGATGTTCGTCCTTGAGCTTTTCAATTTTCTCCTGAGTCTGGTCAATTTCGTTGCGAATCAGTGTCTCTTGATAGCGATAGAAGTCTGGCTCTAGATCAGGGCGCTCATCCGCTTTGAGATGGGCAAGCACTTTGCCTAGGGCAAACTGACGCGCGGCGAGTTCAACATAGGTTTGCTGCAGCAGTTGGTCACCCAGCAGCTTTAAGGATTTCATCAACGGTTTCACCGTTAACCCTTGCACCAACAGCGTAAACAGCACCACTCCAAACACGGTTGAGATGACTAAATTGCGATCTTGCAGCACCTCGGGAATGCTGAGCGCTAGTGCAATCGACACGGTGCCGCGAATGCCACTCCACCACAGCACGGTTTGCTCCGACACTGGAATGTCGATGGGGCCAATGCGATTGCTGATGCCACAGAGCACAAATACGGCGATCGCCCGGGTCACGAGCAGCCCCAAAATTGCCACCCCAATCATCCCCAGATTGTCGAGCAACCCCTCATAGCGGATTTGATCACCCACCAGCAAAAACACAATCGAGTTGATGAAAAACGCCAAAAACTCCCAAAATTCGCTCACGACCACCCGTGTTCGGGGACTCATGCCAATGCGCGACCCATAGTTGCCCAGTACCAGCCCGGCTACCACCACCCCAATCACACCAGAGCCGCCCAGATCCTCCGTCACCAAGTAGGTGGCATAGGTGGCAACCAACGTCAGCGACTGTTCTACCAAGGGCGAGTCAAACCGCTGCGTTAGGTAAGAGATGCCAAATCCAATCACCGCCCCCACGGCGATGCCAATGCCGACTACCACCACCACTTGCAAGATCACCGACCGCACGCTCAATTGAACCGTGCCCAACGGCAGCCCCACTAAAAAGCCAAAAGCCACCACCGCCATGCCGTCGTTAAACAGGCTTTCTCCTTCGGTAATCGTAGCCAAGCGGCTGCCGCCGATGCCTAAATCCTTGAATAGCGCCGTTACCGAAACAGGATCTGTGGCAGCTAGGCTAGCGCCAATCAGCAGCGCCGTTGTCAGAGAGAGTCCCGCGAATTGGTTCAGGCCCAGAGCAATGCCCACGACCGAAATCAACACCCCAAACAGCGCCATTAACGTGATGGGTACCAGGCAGCGCTTGAGCGCCGGCCACTCCAAATTCCAGGCGGCTTCGAACAGCAGCGGCGGCAAAAAAATGGTGAGAATAAGCTCGGGTGAAAGCTCCACTAGGCGGATGTCAACAAACGCCAATGCTAGCCCGACCATCACCAGCACTAGAGTATACGGAGCCACCCGCAGCCGCCCCACCATTTGAGTCAGGGCTGCAACGCTTAATGCTACAGATAGCACCAGCACAAACTGTTTAAGGGCAACCTCAATGGCTACCTCTGGCGATGCCATGGGTGCAGTCTCAAGCATAATCATCCTGTATCCAACACTCTGCAATTAGAACAATTGAATCCATAATGTAAGAATGAATTTTCTCTAAGAGCCTATCTCAAAACATTCACCCCGAAAACTATGCAGGGCTTGAAATTGCGTAGTTTATGGCAGATTTTGAGGTAAATCTTGCGACGATTCTAGAGAATAGGACACATTGGACTCAGAAATCTGTGATGCATCGGAAGTTTTTTTGGTTTAATGAAGCTGCACGCATAGCCACTTACTGCGGATACCGTTATGGGTTTTTTGCTTCCAATTATTATCACGACGCTAGTGATGGCCATCAGCCTGATTATCGTGTCTAAACTGCCCCTTGGGGTACAGGTTGACTCGTTTAGCAGTTCGCTGCTAGCGGGGCTGGTGCTGGGCATCCTCAATGCCCTAGTGCGCCCGGTTACGACCTCTATATTTTTGAATGTGATTTCGTTAGGGTTGGTTTCGCTGCTGCTAAATGCCATTGTATTTGGCTTAGCGGCGGTGCTGGTGCCGGGCTTCCGTCTGCGTTGGGGGTTTTTGAGCGCAATTTTGGGGGGGCTGGCTCTGGCTATTGTCTACTCTGTGCTCGATCGCATTTTGATGAGCATCGGGCTGATTGCGGCTGGCTGATAACCTGGGTTGCAGGGCTAGATCTTCAGCAAAAAATCGAACTAACCACTTGGCAACGTCCTATCAACAGTGCGCCCACCTCTTCGCATGGCAAAGAGGTGGGCGCACTGTTAGCAAGTTTTAGCAAGTTATTTAAACAGGCTGTGGAGGAGGGGAGTAAGGGAGCGATCGCCCCCTTACTCCCCTCCTATGAACAGACTAAGCTACCCACTTTTGAGCCACGGTTTCCGCCAGATCGACCACCCGCTGGCTATAGCCCCACTCGTTGTCATACCAGGCCACCACCTTCACCAGATCGCCGCCCATCACCATCGTCAGGCTGGCATCCACAATCGAGGATTCATCAGTTTTGCGATAGTCCGTAGACACAAGCTGCAAGTCACTGTAGGCTAAGACACCCTTCAGCTCTCCCTCCGCCGACGCTTTGAGCGCTTCGTTAACCTGCTCGGCAATCGTAGGCTTAGATACCTGAACCACCAAATCCACAACCGACACGTTGGGAGTAGGCACCCGCAGGGCAATTCCATTTAACTTGCCCGCCATTTCAGGCAACACTAACGACACCGCCTTAGCGGCTCCGGTGGTAGTCGGCACAATGTTCATAGCGGCTGCCCGCGCCCGTCGCAAATCGCGGTGGCTTGCATCCAGTAGCCGCTGGTCGCCCGTATAGCTGTGCGTGGTGGTCATCGTGCCTTTTACGATGCCAAACGATTCGTTTAGCACTTTCACAATGGGTGCAAGACAGTTGGTGGTACAGCTCGCGTTGCTGATCACGTTGTCTGTTGCATGCTCATAGCCGTGGTGATTCACGCCAACCACGTAGGTTTGAATATCACCCTTGCCGGGTGCGGTGATCAGCACCTTCTTGGCCCCTGCGGTAATGTGCTTGGATGCACCTTCGCGGTTGGTGAATACGCCTGTTGATTCAATCACGAGGTCGATATCCCACTCGCCCCACGGCAAATTCAGCGGGTTGCGGTCAGATACACACTTAATGGTTTTGCCATTAACGATGATGGTGCCGTCTCCGGCGCTGATATCCGCCTCGCACTTGCCGAGCATTGTGTCATACTTCAGCAGATGCGCATTGGTTTGGGGATCGGAGGTGTCGTTAATAGCGACGATTTCGAACTGGCTGTCACTTCTAGTCAACCAGCAGCGCAAAAAATTTCGCCCGATTCGCCCAAAGCCGTTAATTGCAACTCTAATCACTGCGTCTTGCCCTCTACATACATTTAAAATTGCCAGTATTGGAACAGATCATACACTTATAGGAGGAACCCTCTCAAGAGTTGCCGGAAGTCGGCAATTTCATTCAATTTCAATGAGCAGGAGAAACGAACTGCTAAAATCAGTTGGTTTTTGAGGGCGATCGCCCCGTTATAGGGATTTTCGTAGCATCATCCTGACGAATTCGTGGGGATCACTGCGGGATCAAGACGGGGTATCCCACATAAGACCCTTTTTGGGATGGACTTCTTTAAGATGAAGCCTTTTGATCAGACTACGGCACACTAGAAGGTGCTAAACCAGATGATGCAACCCACGGCAGAGTATTAGCGCCCTGTTAACCCAAGCCGTTTAAGGTTAGAGCATCCGACATATATCATTCATGATTGAGTGAAGGGATTATGAACGCTGAAGCCACACAGAACTATGATTTTGACCAAGTCAGCTCGGAGCTGAACTATGTCGATGTCATTGAGACCGTTATTTCTAGCTTGCAAGACGACCAGAGTGCGATGGTGAGCCACTCAGAGCAGGGGCATCTGTGGAAATTTTGCTATGGCACGGTGGAGGTGTATGTGCAACTATCGGGCTCGAGTGAAGACGACATGCTCACCCTCTGGTCGCCGGTTATGTCGCTGCCTGCTAAAGATGAACCCGGCCTCATGCGAAAACTGCTAGAGCTGAACTGGACCAGCACGTTTGAGTCTCATTTTGGCATTATGGATAATCAGGTGATTGTGTCAGCGCAGCGCAATCTGGAAGGGCTAACTCCGGCAGAAGTCTCTCGCAACATCACGATTGTGGCCACTATTGCTGACAATTATGATGAACCGCTGCAGGCAGAATTTGGCGCTTAGCAGGGGGCATTAGTGAGCCAGTTGGGGCAGGTGTGGCGATCGCTCCCCTATTTCACCGGGCCGGGTCGACTCCACATGGCGCTAGATGGCTGGCTGCTAGAGCAGCATCGTCAAGGGCGCTGCCCGCCCACCCTGCGGTTTTACGGCTGGGAGCCGAGGGCGCTGTCGCTCGGGTATCACCAGCGGCGATTTCCGGCAGAATGGCGCACGTTAACGTGGCAGGGTGCATCGATCGACCTAGTGCGGCGTCCCAGTGGCGGGCGAGCGGTGCTGCACCACGGCGAGTTGACCTACGCGCTAGTCGCGTCAGGATTTGCCGCTAGTCGAATGCAGGCGTATCAAGACATTTGCGCATTTCTAATTCGAGGATGGCGATCGCTCGGCGTTGAGCTAGCCTTTGGCACAGCGGGGCAGGGCTACATCCATAACCCCAACTGCTTTGGCACTGCAACCGCTGCTGATTTAGTTACCCCTGAAGGCTATAAGCTGATTGGCAGTGCCCAACTGCGGCGTGGCACTAGCCTCTTGCAGCATGGCTCAATGCGGCTCCAGCCTGAGGTTGGGCTGATGCAAAAAATTTTTGGGCTGGGGCATTCTGCGACCCCACCAGCCCCGCCACCGCATCCTGTCACCCGTCTTTCACTAGAGTCGATTCAGGCCGCGTTGAAGCAGGCCGCTGCTCAACAGTTTGGCGTCACGATTGAGGAGATGCCGCTGAGTGCAGCAGAATGGGCCGAGGTGCGATCGCTCGCCGATGATCCCAACTTTTTAGCGCTGGCCTAGCTATAAAAGGAAAAGGCAATAGCACCTTACAAAAGCGCGTCGAGTTGCATCAAACTGCTTGGCTAAGGCACGCGTTGTCAGCCAGGCAAACCACAGCCTAGAAAATAAATCTAGCCTAAGATTCGGTGCCCATCGACTTCACAATGGCCTCTAGCGGCAGCCCTGAGGGATAGGAGCCATCTAGCTTAATTTTGCGGATGATGCCTTCAGGAATAGGCACCTTCATATGCTGTGCTACGGCGCGTACCACATCGCCTCGGTCGATCACACCAGACACGGCCTCTGCAGGGGACAGCACGGTGATGTAGCGCAGATTGTGCGCCTCGAGTTTCTCAATGACATCTTGCAGCGGGGCCGTTTCAGTGATGGAGGGAATATCTGTAAGCGGATGCACAATGTCACGCACCACGGTGACATCCCACTGACTGCGTTCTAACCCTTGCAAGTCGTCTAAAAGAACCATCCCCCGGTAGCGCCCATCTGATGAGGCATAGAAGGCGGGCATGTCATCGTCGCCTTCACGCTGAATGTATTGAGTATTGAACTGATCGACCGTAATGTTGGCGTCTACCACACGGAAGTGGCGAGTCATAGCAGCAGAGGCATTAAGGTGGGCGATCGCCGTTTGCAAGTCTGAAATGCGGCTATAGCTGCTGGCTTGGCTCATGACAAACCAGCCAATGACGGCCAACCACAGAGCGCTAAAGCCCATTTGGGGCGATCGCACATACAGCAAAATTCCGAGAAAAATGGCAAACCAACCGAGAGTTTTGCCTGCATTTGCAGCCCAGCGCAATCCTTGAATGCGACTTCCTGTAATCTTCCACACGGCTGCCCGCAGCACCTGCCCTCCATCCAGCGGCAGCCCAGGAATCATGTTGAAAATTGCGAGCACGCCGTTGAGGTAAGCTAAATCACGCACCATGTTAGCGATCGCCGTCGGCAGGGTTAACACTTGGCTAGCAGCCAAGAGAATAAAAAACAGCGCCAGACTGACCGCAGGCCCGGCGATCGCCACTTGAAAAGCGCGCCCAGGAGTCTTCGGTTCTTCTTCAATAGCGGCAACCCCGCCAAACAAAAATAGCGTAATAGAGTTGACCTTAATGCCCTGAAACTTAGCCACCAGGCTGTGCCCTAGCTCATGCAGCAGCACCGAGCCAAACAGTGCCAGCGCTAAAATCAACCCCGCCACCCAAGCAATAGGCGCATCAAACCCTGCGCCCCGCTGCAGCGTCATCGCATTAGAAAACGTGAACAGCGTCAAGATAATGAACCAGGACGAGTCTATGAGTAACGGAATGCCAAAGATAGTACCGACCCGCCGACCTGGTTGCATACAACTCTCCCGATAAAATGGGTGGTTTGGAGCGAGATCTGTGACTTGCAGCTCGTATCCATGATCGCTCTCGAGCGCTGGTTTGTCTGATGCGCCTAACCACTAGAGCAAGCACCCTGTTTCACCATCTTACCCACTTTACGCAATGTACGACTAGCGCTAACTCCACTAAGTCCGCTGCCGCTCTACATTCCTGTATCTAGGGAATGACACCTCTAGATTGACAGTTCATCCGATTCACTCCTCGGATGGGAAGAGCCCTCTAACCTTTGGATAGATCTTCGGCTCATGGGAAGGTCAAAATCCTTCAGTTCCTAACACTCTGGGATTAACGCAGACTGGCATCCCCATTACCACTGCTATAGACCCCAGATGATAGCGAAGATGGGGTGGAATCTATGTGGAGCGATCGCCCCCCGACTCTCGAGTCAAGCCTAATGCAACAAGCCGCTGCTATTGCCGGGTTAAGACAAGAGCAGCGGCTCATTAGCCGTTAATCACGAACTGCCTAGAGCAGCCCTGCATTTGACAACCCCAAAATGAAGCCAGCCCCCAGAATATGGCCAAAGCTAGCAGTAGCCAGCAGCTCTGGCAGACCAAACCCAGTGAACATAGCCGGAAGCTCACCAGGAAGCTTAGGGCCAACGCCTCGATTTTGGATCGCGTAATAGCCAATGGCGATCGCAAACAAATTTGCTGCAATCATCACAATGGCAGTGCTAATCGACCAAGGTGATGTGGTGGCAACAGCCAACAGACTTGGAGTGTACATATATGCTATCTCCTGCATTCGGATTCTATGGAAAAAAGCCTACGCCTACGAGGAGACGCGTCTAAGCATTAGCCTGACGCTCGCGGGCGATCGCTCACAGGTGTGAGAATAAAGGATGAGGTGTCGCGCGATCGCCCTTTTGTTTGAAGAGTTCACAGAATGTAGTCGAATTGAGACAAATCTCAGCATTTGCTGCAACATTGCGAAATAGATCTGAGGTGGCTCATCTGAATGGAATGCAGGCAAGATGCCTTATCTCAAGCCGCTAGGATGCACCGCATGGAGTCCTCCTGTTCGATCTATACCTGTACCGGGGGAACATTCGGACGTTCGGCATCCCTATCCTCGCAGCCCCCACACCCTCTCCGTCCCATTCAGCTCTAGCAACCTCTATGCAAGTCAAAATTTGCGGCATTACCCAGCCCGATCAAGCGCGGGCGATCGCCCAGATGGGTGCCACGGCTCTCGGGTTTATTTGCGCGCCAGTGTCACCCCGCTATGTGTCGCCCCAGCAGATTCGCGCCATTGTCGAGGCGCTGCTTCAAGAGGCTGACGGTGCGCCTATCCCTGATCGCATTGGAGTGTTTGTAGATGCCAATCTGGATGAGATTGTAGAGACAGCGGCGATCGCCCACCTTACTGGCATTCAGCTACACGGCAGTGAATCCCCGGCATTTTGTGACCAAGTGCGCGATCGCCTGCCCACCCTGCGACTGATCAAAGCCATCCGCCTGCGGCCGTCTACTGCTACCCCTTCTCCCTGGGCAGATGGATTGGCCCAGATGCAGGCCTATGCCCCAGCGATCGACTGGCTCCTGCTGGATGCATACCACCCCCAGCAGCATGGGGGGACGGGATTATCGCTTGACTGGGCCAGCCTCCGCAATACTCAGTTTCCTTGTCCTTGGTTTCTGGCGGGAGGGCTCACCCCCGACAACATTGCCACGGCCCTATCCCTAGTAACGCCCTCGGGCATTGACCTGTCTAGCGGGGTCGAACGCGCCCCTGGCGATAAAGATTTGCCGCGGGTCGCGAGCCTGTTTGAACGCCTTCAGGCGCATCACCGCCAGATGGCTAAGGGGCGATCGCCCCTCAGTGACACTAAACTTATGTGAAATCCTTGGGTGTGAAACCTCAGCAGCGTAACGCCCGTATTCCACCTATCTGCTACGCCCCCCCAGGGATGGCGATGATTGCGATCGCAGGTTGCAATGAGACACAGACTTGACTCAATAAAGGCAAGACATGCGCCAAACCGCAAAATGGGGATGTTATGCACTGCACAACACCCCCATTTATTAAATCAGCGACTTTTGTCCAAGAACGTCCCAAATCAATCCGCAGCAACACGGTTAGAGGGAACGGCTATTCAACCCGGGAGGGATGCCCATTGTAGGGAGTGGCCTCAGGTGAGGCTGATCTGAAGCAGATCAGGATACTGCAACAGGGTCAGGACGGCTACCCACCGAGCGTTTGTCGATCACTTGGTCAATCAGCCCATAGTCTACTGCTTCTGCTGCAGACATAAAGAAATCCCGCTCGGTATCACGTTCAATCTTTTCTAGCGGTTGCCCGGTGTGATCGGCCAGCCAACGGTTGAGGTTTTGTTTATGGAACAAGATCTCCCGCGCCTGAATTTCGATATCTGCCGCTTGCCCTTGAGCACCCCCCAGCGGTTGGTGAATCATAATGCGGGAGTGAGGCAGGCTCATGCGTTTGCCTTTTGTGCCTGCACTTAGCAGAAATGCACCCATACTGGCAGCTAACCCCAAGCAAATGGTGCAAATATCGGGGCGAATGTGCGTCATGGTGTCAAAGATTCCCATCCCTGCCATCACAGAGCCCCCAGGCGAGTTGATGTAGATGTAGATATCCTTCTCTGCATCTTCGGCCTCTAAGAACAGCAGTTGCGCCACAATCAGGTTTGCCAGGTCAGAATCAACCTGAGAGCCTAAAAACACAATGCGCTCGCGCAGCAAGCGTGAATAAATATCAAACGCGCGTTCTCCGCGGCCTGACTGTTCAATAACGGTAGGAATCATGAGTTGCTACTGAGCTCAGAATGGATGTTTTACCATTGTACCGATTTGAGCCAGACATTTTGAGGGGCGGAGTTCCTACGGAACAGGGACTCCGCGCTTGGTTTTGCTGAGCCTGTCACTGATGGAGCTTTAGCGTACGCGTTGCAGGATTCTCTCTCTTAGTCGAGCGTTAGGAGCGCGACCTTGAATCCGGGTGGGGGGTGTGCTCTGAGATCTCACTTTCTTGGAGCAGATACACCAAAAAATCCTTTAGCTTCATCCGGGGAATATAAGGCCAACCGCCTTCGGTTTCAATATCTTTCAATAGGCTGTATAAAGCCTGCCGGTTCTTTGGCATTGTGTCTTGAAACAGCTCATCGCGGATGTCTCGGTGCAGCGCTTCTAGCAGCCGCAACAATGCTAGCAGCGCCAAGCCGTCGCTTTGATGCTGCTGTGCAGTTTGCTGCACTAAATGGGCGATCGCCCCAAAGTCATCGGTTCCCCATTGGGCATTCTGGCCTGCATCAACTGTCATATCTTCTACCGCTATATCATCTAACCCCATGCCAATATCTCCCACTGCTGCACAGTTAATAAATGTTAGTTATGCGTGGCGGTGCCCCTTCTAGCCCGTGATGGCATACCCTGCTACAGTTGGCGCTGCTGTCGTTAAAAATGAACTGACGTAAGAGTGTTTTGCTGTTACTCTCACGTAGCTACATACATGCCTGCGTGATCTGCTGATATTAGCAAATTCTCTTTAAGTAGCCTGATTCCTGCATTCCCGGTTCAGTCAGACCCATGCATCACACCCTAGCGATCGCCCCATTGCGAGTGCAGCCATATACAGCACAGAATCCAGCGAAGAGGGCAGATTTGAAGATGGGAGAGTGTGAGCGATCGCTCTACCCAATTAGCCATCAAATCAGCCATCAGCCTGCCGTTGCTCAGAGTCTCAGCGATGCCCTTATTTCTATTTACATTGCTTAAACCCAGATTCCGCAACCTTTATCGCGTCAACCTCCTGTAAAATGCTGAATAGCCTAGTTAAGTAGATATCCCAGATAAACATACATAGCCAAAACTTGCGCCGCTCTCACGGCGGACACTGCCAAGTTCTGGGTCTGAATTTTAATGGGTCAGTCTACTGATTTACACAATTGATTCACACAATACTTAATTGACTTAATTGCAGTACAGCAACCTGACTATCCGCAGACGCGGGGTCTGGTTTCGTTGCTTAGTCGGTCGCTGGGCGAGCGACGGCAGCCTTTCCAGTTCGGTTTCTGCCAGGTTGAGATACTAATCCCCACCGCCAATTACCCAATTGGTGGCCCCAAAAACATCCAGGTTGGAGATATTCGAGGTTGACCATGAGGTATCGTGCTCTCATCATTGCATTCTTCGCACTCTGCATGAGTGCGCTCACGGCCTGTAGTTCCGGCTCTTCAGCAGATGGCCCGCTATCGTATGAAGAAATTCGCAACACCGGACTGGCAAACTCTTGCCCCGAAGTATTTGAAACAAAGCGGGGCTCAATCCCTATTGAAGATGGCGGTGCTTATCGGATAGCCAAGCTGTGCTTGCAGCCTGACGAATTTGCCGTGAAGACCGAGCCGACTAGCCGACGCCAAGAGGCTCGGTTCATCGATGGCAAACCACTGACACGCTACACCACGACTATCGATCAGGTCAGTGGCGACTTGAAATATGATGCGAATCACAGCCTAGTTTTCGTAGAAGAAGACGGCTTTGATTTTCAGGCTACGACCGTATTGTTGCCCGGTGGTGAAGAAGTTCCCTTTTTATTCACCATTAAAGGTCTAGTTGCCAAAACTCCCGGGGCGGTAAACAGTGTCAACACCTCCACCGATTTTGAAGGAGCATTTAAGGTGCCATCCTACCGCACCTCTAATTTCCTTGATCCCAAGGGTCGCGGCTTGACCACGGGCTATGACAGCGCTGTAGCACTGCCCGCTCAGGCCGATGATGAAGAACTCCAAAAAGAGAATAAGAAGCAGTTTGTGACAGGTGAGGGCACCATTTCCCTTCAGGTCACGAAGGTAGACAGCACCACGGGTGAAATCTCGGGGAACTTTGAAAGTCTGCAACCCTCTGATACGGACATGGGCGGCAAGGAAGCGCTGGAGGTTCGTGTGAAGGGTCGGTTCTATGCACGGGTTGAGCCTGCCTAAACGCTGGCTTCAAGTCTGGTTTACTCAGACGGATAGACAATAAAATAGCTGGCGCGTCAAGCGCTGCTCTAAAACGGGGATGCTGCATTGCGGTATCCCCGTTTTGGCCTATAAATAAAGTAGAAATAACGAGAGGGCTGATGTCGGGGCGACGCTATCCCCCATACTGCCAGCTTGTATCTTCAAGCAGCAGCGGGTTGCCCTCTCGGTGAACCCCTGCGGCGATCGCCTCTCCTACAAATACTGTGTGATCGCCCTGTTCTACTGCGCCGACGACCCGGCATTCCACATAGCCGAGAGAGTCGGTGATAATCGGACAGCCGGTTTCACCCAAGTAAAACTCTACATCTTCAAACTTATTGCCGACGCGGCGCATGGGTTTGAAGAATTTTTGTGCCAAATCTTTTTGCCCTGCTTCTAAAAAGCTGAGGGCAAACACCCCGCTGGCTTTGACCATTTCATGGGAAATGGATTTTTGATTGACACAATTGATTACCATCGGGGGCTTAAAGGACGATTGCATGACCCAACTGGCTGTAAAGCCATTAACGTCATCCCCGTTCTTGACCCCGCAGACATACAACCCATGGGGAATTTTTAGTAACAGTGTCTTTTTTGCCTGTTCATCTAGCAAGGCAGCTTTACTCCATCAGTGCTACATGCTTAGTGTAAACGGCCGATGCCCACCACAGAGCCTATCGCTAGGTAGGGTTGCGACCGGCTGCACTCTGGCACTCTGCTCTAAATCACGCATTTAAACCACGCCAGCTCGAGTTAAGGCGGGTTCTGGGACACTGCGCGACGCCCATGGTCCATCAAGGGTTGGAGCCTATCCCAAACCTAGGTCAAATACTGATGGCTGAGAAACGGCAAGGCTATCAGCTCTCCAGACTGGTCATTGACGTGAACCTGAGTTGGCTCTGATTCCAGCACTTTCGTGCGAATGTAGGCCAGCCCCAGGCTGCTGGTGCCATCTTCACTGGGCAAACAACTGGTGAGCGTACCTGCTTTTTCGCCATCTACCATCACGATGCTGCCAGCTTCGGCTGCTCCGGCTAGCCGAATGCCCCAGAGCTGCTGCTTTACGCCCCGATAGGTGTGCAGCCGAGCAATGGTTTCTTGACCGATATAACAGCCTTTGGTGAGAGAAATGGTATGCCACAACCCTGCTTCTAGCGGATTGTAGTCGTCTGTGAGTTCTTGCCCAGGCACGGGGCGCCCCTGCTGAATTCGCAGTTTCTGCCAACCTTGCTCCCCCACCGGTGCTGCCCCGGCTTCGGTTAGAGCGTGCCACAGGGCCGCAGCTTGGTCAATTGGGGTGATTAGGGTGTATCCGGCGATCGCCAAGCCGCTGCCCACTGCAACGCGCACGTCCCCATCCGCCAGCGGAATCATCTGATGAGTACCGGAGGGCTGCCCTATAAGCGCGCCAGCCCCAATGGATTGGGCGATCGCATCACTCCCTGGCCCCAGAATCCGAAAGGCTGCCGTCTCAGCGGTGATATCTCGGAGTTCTACCTGGTCAGCAAAAAAGATGAACCGATCCATCCATTCCATTAACGATGCGGCATTGCTCGGAGACACCAGCAGCAGCACGGCCTCGTCTAGAACATAAGCGGTTGCTAAATCTACCGTGCGGGCAGTAGACGTGACAAAGACGGTGTCGCAGCCCTCACCGGGTTGCCGCTGCTGAAAGGCATTGGTGGATTGATTGTGTAAGAAGCGAAGGCGATCGCCCCCCGATACGAGAATGCGCCCCCAGTGAGAGCAGTCTTGAATGATCGCGGTCGATGCAGAGGGGGATGACGATGTGAGCCGGGCGATCGCCGCCGAATCATCGCCAAACTGGGTTGGCACCTGCCGCCCAGCCACTTCCATAAAGCTGGCTCCCTGGTTGGACTGAAGCGTCTGTAATGCCTGTAGCGAGGGGTGTAAAGCTTGATTCATGGCGATCGCAACGGATGGTCTAGTCTCAGAATGATGCATACCTTAGATTATGCACTCCGATTGCGGGCATCTAGAAATCGGAGCTGCTGATAGAGCATGGCAGTTTTGGGTAAATCTACCCCTGCGTCAGCCGCCACTCGCAGGGGATTGCCATACATGGCGTCTATCTCTAACGGTCGGCGCAAATCAAAATCAATCTTCATGCTAGTGCGGTAGGGCTTCATCTCAGCCGTGTGGGTCAACATCGTGGCGACAAAATCAGCAGGAATGGTGCGTCCCTGCGCCCTCGCACCCTGCACAACTTCATCCATCAGCTCTTGCGCGAGGGTGCGCGCCTGCTCATCGGCCATGAGCTGATCGGTGGTGGCATCCAGCACGACTGACAGGCCGTTAAAAGGAATGTTCCACACTAGCTTCTTCCACCGCGCCAGCACCAGATCTGCCGCTAGCTCAATGGGGATGCCTGCCCGTTCAAAATCGGCAGTAATCTGCTGCATGTGGGGTGTGACGCCCCTGGGCTGATGGGTTGAGCTATAAGCACCCAAGACAATTTTCTTATAGTCGAGGTGGCAGATATGACCTGGCCCTACCTTGTTAGAGCACAGGAAGCACAACCCGCCGAAGACGCGTTCCGCCTCTACGAGCGTGGCAACGTGATCCTCAACCTGCAGGCCATTTTGCAACATCAACACGCGGGTGTGAGCCTGCACGAGCGGGGGCAATAGGGTGGGCAGCAAATGATTTTGGGTGGTTTTGAGGGCAATGATGACCACATCACAGGCGGGCATGTCGCCAGGGTGCTGATAGGCATGAACTGTAGGCAGCCTAAAATCCCCATCGGGAGACTCTATCCACAGCCCTTGCTGCTGCACATGGTCATAATCGCGATGCAGCAAGAAATGCACCTCAGCGCCAGCCTGCTGCAGCCGTGCGCCATAAAACCCGCCCAGTGCCCCTGTTCCCACAATGGCGTAGGTCAGGTGACCTGGTTCAATCGCTGTAGTCACGCCGTGTCTCCCTAGGCTTATCGTCAAATCCGCAAGCGCCTCACATTGCTCCAAGCGCAGTGGTTTGGATCGTCAGGCATCTGGCGATGGCGATCGCCACCCCATCGCTCACCCCAACCGTTAGCCTACATCAACCCCCTCGACCTAACCAATTGGTACGCTTGGCGTCTCTCAGATCAAACTCTCGGTAATTGGGAAATTTAACAGAGATGTCAGACATGCACGCATTCAGCAATGCATCGTCTTGCTCAGCAATGCCCGCTATTTCGATCAGAACCATGTGCTGTAACGCATACCAACTACCGCCCTTGAAGAGAAACAGCATTACAATGGGCTTAACATTTTTTAAAGAATGTGGCTAAAGAATAAGGAGAACACCATGACTGATCTCGGAGCAAGCTTGAGCGATGTGTTGGAACCGCTTGCCGCTTGGTTTCGCAGTTTGAACGTGCCAGAGCCGATTGTGCATTGGGGACACCCGGCCATGATGGGGATTGTGGTGCTGGTGATGGGTAGCTTTGCAGCGGTGACAGGATGGCAAGGACGGTTGCTCACGGCAACGGACGACGCCCTAGCGGCAGAAAAACGCACCGCCCACAAGAAGATCGCCGCATTGATGTTTCTGTTCATTACATTGGGGTATACCGGCGGAGTGTTGTCGCTGGTTATGCAGCAGCAGCCGATTTTGCAAAGCTCGCACTTTTGGACAGGCTCAGTGGCGATCGCCCTTCTGTTGATCAATAGCTTAATTGCGGCCTTCGGGTTTTCTCAGGGCAAGGGATTCCGCACGGTTCATGCGTATCTCGGGAGTGTGGCGCTGGCGCTACTGGTCATCCATGGCGTCTTTGGTCTTCAGTTGGGGTTATCCATCTAGGCCATCTTAAATAGTCCCTCATCAAAGCACGGCAACAGAGAGTTCAAGCGAGTGGGGTATGGATAGGGTCTGTACCCCACTCGCTTTGGCATATTAGAACGGTTTAAAGCGGTTAGGTTTTTCAGCCAACGTGAGGCTGAGGACAATGAGTCGTGATGCGCGGCAGACGATGTTTGAAGCCGCAGAGAATTTCCCATGAGATGGTGCCAATGGCGTTGGCCCAGTCGTCAGCGGTGATGCGATCGCCCCCATCGGTTCCCAACAGTGTCACCACATCCCCCACTTGCACCTGCGGCAACGCCGAGACATCTACCATCATCTGATCCATCGTGATGGCACCGAGCTGACGCATCCGCTGCCCCCGCACCAACACCTCTAGCTGATTGGATAGCAGACGCGGCACCCCATCGGCATAGCCAATGCCCACCACGGCAATCTGCATATCCCGCTCTGCGACAAAGCGATGGCCATAACTTACGCCTTCACCCGCCTGAAGAGACTTGATCTGAGTGATTCGCGCTTTGACCTGCATCACCGGCCGTACGACAATGCGGTCGGCAAGATGGGGTGCAGGATGCAGACCATAGAGCAACAACCCCGTGCGGACTTGATCGTAGTGCAAGGCCGAATCCACCAGCGTGGCGGCGGAGTTAGCGAGGTGCAGTCGGGGAGGGTGAATGCCCGCACTATGCAGTTGGGCGATCGCCACTTCAAACCGCTGCTGCTGCAGTCGCAGAACCGTTAAGTCGTGTTCGTCTGCCGTGGCCAAGTGCGAGTAAACGCTGGCGATCTGCAGTTGCGGCAATCCTTGCACTAGGTGAGCAAAGTTAGCTGCCTCTTGCCAGGAGGTGCCTAAGCGCGACATTCCAGTATCTAGCTTTAGATGCACCGGCAGAGGCGATCGCCCCACCCCCTCTGCTAGGGTTTCGGCAAACACAAGCGCCTGTTTGGGGTTGCCCAGGGTGGGCTGCAAGTGCCAATGGGCGATCGCCCGCACTTGTTCAGGCATGTTGGCTGCGCCTAGCAGCAAAATCGGAGCCGTAATGCCTGCCTGCCGCAGCTCAATTCCTTCCGGGATAGTGGCTACACCCAGCCAGCTTGCGCCCGCTTGCACCGCTGTCTGGGCTACTGTCACAGCCCCATGCCCGTAGGCATCTGCCTTAACCACCGCCATGAGCGCGGTACCCGGGCTCAGCGTTTGTCGAATCTGCCGCACGTTATACGCGAGCGCATCCTGGTTGATTTCGACCCAGGCGCGATCGCACTGCACCTCTCCGACCGCAGCATCTGCTAAATTCACTCCGGCCAACTCTGGTGCCAGCGGCACAGACAGATGTGACCGATTACTTCGATTGATTGCCGTAGAAGACGGCTCCCAGCTACTTCCCATTGCGATTCCTCCACACCATCCACTGCATGAGGTCTGACTACTATACTCAGACCTTTACATTTGAGCCAGGGCAAACTCTGCTTGCTGCTGCACTGAGACAAACAGGCTGCGGTGAGTCTATGTACTATTAACCGGTGCGATCGCCCGCCGCAGCGCGATCCCGTTTCTGTGGCCTGCGGTTCCCAATGCTGGCTAATAGTGTCAATATGTTAATATCACGTCAACCTTCTTACTAGTAGCCAAATGGGCAAAGTTTTGGTGTTGAACGCGTCCTATGAACCCCTCAACATCACAAGCTGGCGGCGGGCAATTGTGCTGGTGATCAAAGGCAAAGCAGAACAGGTTGAGCACAACGGTAAACTGGTCTACGACAAATTGCCTCTGCCAACCGTGATTCGCTTGAGGCACTACGTCCGGGTGCCCTATAAAGAAATTCCATTAACGCGC
>JBGTOF010000015.1:0-7933 GCA_041742695.1 Elainellales cyanobacterium
GAAATCATTAAAGCCGCATTTTATAGGCCGTGGCGAGGTGTCAATGATGAGTTCCCAGGCGAGGGAATCCGCAAGGATCGGGAAGTTGACCCATCAGACACCGAAACCGAGAGCGATCGCCAGTGGCGCGAGTTTCTGGAGCAGCTAGAACGGCCTAGGGGCGGATGGGCGCGAGATGCCGGAGCACCGACACCCGACTTCAAAAATATTGCACCCAGAGATAGACCAGACGGTGAATATCCGCAGCCGCCACAACCGTCTGGGGGAGGCCGCTAACTATGCCAATACCAGCATGGGCAACAGCCGGAATGAAAATCACGCGGCAGGCAATGGCATCGCGTCAGGTGCGCGTGTTTTTGGGTGAGAGAAACATCGACATTTTCACCTCGCTAACCCAGCCAGAACCCACCCGCGCCAACCCAGACGGTTCGATCGTCCCCTCGTTTCTCAATGGCGCATGGCGACTGGCACGGCGATTAGGTGGGTTTGTGCTGCGAGTCGCTAGCGCTGCTGTAGGTTGGTTACTGCGAAACCTATGGGATCTGCTAGTCGATGCCTATTTCGAAATCATCAACTTTGACTTCAATCAATTGGATAGCGACATTCAAACCGCAATTAACGCTAACAATTTGCAGATTTTTGGGGCCCTGGGGCAGTTTGCCGGATCGTCCCTAGTGTGGATTGCTTCCGCAGGTTTGGCGGCAGGCTTAACCCTAAAATTCCCGGTGATCGCCGGTAAAGTGTTCATGGCGCTTGCAGAGGAAGGCTCAGACGAGATTAGAGGCCAGTTAGTGGGCTTAATTCAGGTTTCAGGGTATGCCATGTCTCGCAGCCTGTTGCTAAGTTCCTTTCTCACCTTGCGCCGGTTGAAGTTGTTTGGTTTAGCGCCAGTCACCGAACGCCGGGAACCGTGGACAATTGCGGAAGAGGTTGAAGAAAGGGTTCAACGCATCGAAAGCAACGCCCTACGGGTTTTCGTTGAGAACTTTTTAGAGGGTGTCGAAGAAGCGGTGATTGAAGCCGGTTACGTGGTGAGCTATGCCATTGATGACTATTACCAGGCCGCGAAATACGCCTCGCAGGGGCAATTAGGTAAAGAAAGAGCAGTAGTTATCACCCCTAACGAAGAATTGCGCGGTGAAACGGTAGTGTTGAGCGGCAAAACGGAAATCCTAAAGCCGCAGATCCAACAGATGCTCGGAACACACCGGCTCATTCATAACCGCGATGTAGGCGAGATCGTGGGCCAACCGGCTGAAGACTGGTACAGGGCCGGAGTGCAGCGCCGTAAGTTAACCATCGTGTTTAAATCAAAATCTGAACCACCGTGGCGCAATGCCTCAGGTGAGCGGGTAAAGACCGTGACATACACCATCCCAGAGCCGAAACGCGGCCTAAACTGGCAAGAAATTAAATTGGCAGCCCGCCTGTATGATTGGGGCAAATACAGGGCAACCGCTAACCTAGACAACGGGCGGCAAATGGCAGTGTACGGCGCTTCTGAAGCCGAAGCCGAACGCAAACTGAGGGAGCTGCTCGTACTCTCAACAGGCGAGATGATCACCCTAAGCGTGACGGAAGAGAAGGATCGCAACATCGCACTACGAAAAGATCCACAGCGCATGTATCCCGCCTATGCCTATCTGCTCGTCAGGCGTCCAACCTCGTCGATTACGGGTACTACTGATCTAAGCGGTCAGCGGTTTCGGGATGAAAAAACCCGCGTTGAACTCTGGACTACTGTTGAACCTCCAGACTTTACACCACTTCTATGAATGAATTTCCGCTATATCGCCGCCTATGTACATGCAGCCGCCGTGCTATTGTCCGAACCCGCAAAAAATATGGACATCCTTACACATACAATCCACGGGGCAACCTGTTGCAGCGGCTGTCGCGTGAGACTGGAATGCCGTTACAGCAGGTCTACGTCCAGCTAATGCGGGAACGAGCTGAATTGATAAGGATTAGGCAGTAAATAGCGGCTGAAATATTAAGTTTTATAAACCTTGATTCTATGTCTTAAAAATAGCCCCTTAGGGTTCGGCATCAGAATCTACGTGTATACCGAGGCTTGTAACGCTTTCTGTGATTGCGTTACGGTTGCGATGACTTCAATGAGATTAACCCTATGCCCGCTATTACCCCCCCCGCTTTGTTCCCTGGCTATTCCCTTCTAGCTGCATCCACGCCCGCACCAAGTCAAGGTATTTTCATTCCCCTGGCTGACTTAGATGGCCTATCTGCTGCTGAGGGTGACACAGTCACCGGCGACGGTCGCAAGGTTGCCTATGAGCTGTTGCGTAAAATTCAAGGGTCGTTCAATGCTCTGGAAGCAGCACAACGCCCGAACCGGATGAACATCACCTCGGGCACACCGACCGGCATTAATGGCAACACCGTGCGACGCTCGTACACGCTCACGTTTGACGTGAACATCAGCGCCACCGATGTCGCTGAGGAAGCCTAGAAATAGGGATTGATTAAAAGTTAACCCCTATCTGAGGCAAATAAAAACCGATGGCACAAAACGTTTACGATACCCGCCGCCCCGTGTTTGTGACACCATTCACGGGCTCAGCGCTCAAGTATGGCTTCTTGACTAACGTTGTAGCCGCAGTAGGCACCGCGTGCGGCCATACTGCGGTAGATGAGGGCAACCCCCCTGTGGGTTTGGTCTTTGGTGCCAACGCCCCCAAACCTGGCAGAGCAAGCCGCCGCAGAGCAAATGGTAATGACTCGTCTTATTACGATATTGCCAGCGCCTCAGCGTTAAGGACTGCGGGCTATAGCCTGACCCGACCAAAGATTCGCCGTGGCACTGTTGGAGACAACTCGTTTCCGGTCTATGTGACGCTGGCAGGCATTAAGTATGCATGGCGGATGCCAGTCCACACTTACTTGTCTGTTGGGGGCGATCGCGCAACTCTGGGCATCCAGGACGCAACCGCTTCAGACAATGACCTAGCATGGGGCGTTCGCTATCCCAAGCCGCCCCGTGGCTACAAAATTGAGGAAACTCGAACCCTCTCGACCTTTGTTGACCCACAGCGGCTTGATAACCTGCCGTCTGGATGGAGCGCCGTCGATCGCGGCATTCTCTAGAGACTCAAACTAATGGCACTCATCCTCCCAGGTGATCCACTGTTTGACATGACACTAGCCACAAGCCTGCCTCCTGATTGGCAGATTGTGGCTAGTGCCATCAATCAGCCCCCGGTTTTCGTGGCTTCTGCTGATGATGGAATTCTGCGACCGGCAACGCCAGACGAGATGATTGACTATCTCTATGGCGGCGAATATGACGAGCGCAACGACTCAATAAACGACGACGGCGATGACCTGGCAATATCTGAATTTATTGAACGTTGATCAAGAGTGGCAGTTATCCGCAGAAACAACCGCTACACTGTTTAAGCTGACTTGGATACCCTCGATCGGATATGACGTGGCGGGCCGAGCCCTCATAGGTCAGGCATGGGTGACCTATGAGGGCAAATATGAGCTATTTGGCATCCGCCGCGCCTACGCCAAAAATGAGGGTGATTTGTATGAACTGGTTTCGCCTCATCAATACCCAGAAAACCGGCGCATAGCATTTAGGTTTCTACCTGCCCCCTATTGGTCACGGCTGCAAAGCCTGCTGATTGAACAGTGGACAGGGGATGCCCCCCCGCCAACAGGGAACACCTACAACATCAATTTTCAGGATGCGCCTAGTTTCGCTAGGCTCACCGGCGCTAGTACGAGCGGTAGTACGAGTGGCGTTGATTATCCAATTAATTTCAGCAATGCCGTTCTTCAGGGTTTTACAAACACTGATAACGGACTGCTAACGGTATTAGAAAACGGGTTCTATCTGGTAACGTATCGCCTTCAATTTTCCGCAACATCTACAGTTGGTGAGCGTATTGCGTGGGTGAGTGTGAGCGGTGTTCAGTTTCTGCAAAATCAGATAGCTGGGAGTGCATCAAGTATCGTTTCATTTTCACTGATTCAGGAACTATCAGCGGGCAACACGTTGCGGCTAACGTGCAGACAGACATCAGGAACTCAATTGCCGCTAGTGAATGCGAACATATCAATCGTTAAGGTTGCATAGTGGCTATAACCATAGAAACAGTCGCCTTTATTTCTGCCCTTCTCGGATTAGCAGGGGCACTCTGGAACGCATATCACAAGCTGTATTCAGCCAGAGAGCAGATACACACTGAGCAATTGAAAATCACCCATAGACTAGAGATTCTAGAGCGCGAGATAGACAATCAAAACAACAAAATAATACTAGGGATTAACGGATGCATTGAGAAGGTTGACCACATGAAAACTCGTTTGGTTGGCACTCAAAACGAAACACAAAACAGAGTAAGCCAGATGGAAAGCTACCTGCAAAAAAATACGGCTTTTGAAATCCGCTCATGGGGAGGACCGGGGCATTGAAACTGAGCAAATATTTTACCTTGGCCGAAATGGTTGCATCTCAAACAGCAACACGCCGCCGTATAAACAACACACCAGGGCCGCAGGAAATCAAGAACATTAAATTGCTGTGTGTGGAAGTACTAGACCCTGTTCGTGAGCACTTTGAGAAAGCCATAAGCCCTAACAGTGGCTATAGGTCGGAGGAATTGAACGATGCAATAGGGGGATCTCGCAGTAGCCAGCACCAGGCGAAGGGGACTAATGCCGCTGTCGATTTTGTCGTTCCCGGTGTTAGCGTCCCCATTGTATGTGACTGGATTCACGATAACCTCGCGTTCGATCAGCTGATTGAAGAGTTTTGGGATCTTAAAACGGGTAGAGGCTGGGTGCATGTGTCCTACAATCCAATGCGAAACCGCCGCCAACGAATCAGAATTGGGTAAGGTCTGAAAATCCTCGTGTCGGCGGTTCAAGCCCGCCTCCTGGCATTCAACTAAATCAAGTGAAAAGCCCTGAATTTCAACGGTTCAGGGCTTTTGCTTTGGGGCTTCGGATTTTTGCGTTGTCTATTTGTGGACACCTTTGGGCGAGTTGGGGGAATTTTTTGGGGGAACAGCGGAACGCTAGTCGCGTTGCCTGAAAAGAGGATCAGTACGAACGCTCTTAACTCCCTGATGTTGCCATGTATTCGCCCACCCCAAGAGGCAAAGGTAAAAAAGGCGATACGTCAATATATGCAGACGTGCTGACAGTAGTACGCCTTGGAAATTCCGATACTGCTGTCGGTGAAAGCTGACCAAAATCGTCAGAAGTTCGCCCAGGCTCAGGCTGCGCTGCCGCTACTGAGTCCCCTGGCTAAGTAATTGCTGACGTCCCTGATGCTCAAACTGCTGGCAAGGGGCACGAATATGGCAAAAGAGGGCGTCTAAACTATCCATAGGGAGGCCTGCTGATACTTGGTTTTTCACCCTTCAGCTTAAAAGGCCCCTCCGTTCCTTATCTCGAATTCAAGTTGCTGCAATACCAGTACTTCAACTGTATGGCGACATCTTGCTTCTGCTAGGTCGCGTCTGACGAGCTTGCCATATCAGATTAGCTGATCTCGCTCTGCCCTAACCTATCTGTTTAGCATCATAAGATGGGTACGTTGCTAAAATGGAAAGTAGCGCAGCGACAAATAAATCCCATTATCTTGCAGCGAGTCGCCCTGAGACTGGGCTTCGATCAGCGGCAGCCCATAGTCTACACCCAGAACAAGCCCGGGCAATGCCTGCCAGCGCAAGCCGACGCCAATGCCGATCAAGAAATCGTCTGGCGGGTCGGGTAGGCCAATGTTCCAGGCATGACCTGCATCGAGAAAAGAGATAAGCGTTAGGCGATCGGAGTTTTGCAGCAGGGGAAAGCGGGCTTCGAGAGAACCCCAAAGGGCATTGTCCGCAGTGACTTGGTTTTGGGCATAGCCGCGCACTGTGTCAGAGCCACCCAGCCCAATCCGCTCCAGCGAGAGCAGAGAATCCGGCGTGAGTTGCGCGTTGAGTCGCGCTAGGAAAATTGATCGCCCGGAAAAGCGCCGCACCCACTGAAACTGCCCCAGCCATTTGACGAACAGCCCGTCGGTGCCACTGTCATTCACTGTTGCATCGAAAGCGTCGAGCCCAAAGCTAAACTCGGAGCGGACGGCCAGCACGCTAAGGCGATCGCGCTCGACCCAGTCCTGAAAAAATCGCAGTGCCGTCACTCTTGCTTCGCCATCCTCCGCTCCTCGCGAAAAGGTAAAGGGGCGATCGCCCAAAATGTAGGTCTGGCTGCGACGCAAATCCAGTCCCAGCCCTAGGGCAAGTTCCTGCGTCACACTGCGCGAAAGCGGCTGGCGAAACTGGAGCGACCAAGTTTCCGCATCGCTGCGAATGTCCAGTTCTTGCACGGCGTCTTCTAAAATGCGGCTGTCGTTGGTGTTGTAGCTGAGGGTGAGCGTGCCATCGCGCGGGTTGACTGGAAGGCTGAAGCCGATGTTGTAAAGGTTGAGCCCGTCGGTGCGGCCGTATTCTGCAAATAGGCGATCGCCCGCACCCAGCAGATTGTTATAGCTAGCGGATACGCTGAGCTGCGCGGAGCCAATGCTGGAGGGCTGATAATTATCGGTGCCCAAACTGGCGGTAAAGGGTGATGCTTCCTGCAAATTGATCGCCAATAAACTGCGACCTGGAACGCTGCCTGCCGTCAGCTCTGCATCCACCGTTTCAATTTGCGGATCGACTTGCAGCAGTTGCAGCACGCGCTCTAAATTTTGCTGGTTTAACGGTGCACGTCCCGCTAGGCGGAGGCGCGATCGCACGTAGCCTGGCTGCAATCGTTGCAATCCGCTGATCTCGATAGTCTCTTCGAGCGAACCTTCCACTACTTGGATTTGTACTGTGCCGCTTTGGATGTCTTGGTTGTTTGGCAGAAACGCGCCAGAGGTAATGTAACCGCGACTGATATACAGTTGCGTGATCTCGCTGCGTAACGCAATTAGCTCCTCAAACGTTACGTCTCGGCTCACGTAACGCTGAATGACTGCGGCAATCTCATCGTGCAGAATCGTGTTGCCTGCGACGTTGATTTCATCCACACGAAACCGCACCAGGGTTGCCTCCGGCGCAGGTGAAGGCTCCACCGCAGGGGACTCTAGTACCGGCGGCGGTGGCTCGGTCGGTAGCTCTACTGGTAACGGCAGTTCACTCGGCGGGCGCGGTGTGCCCGGCAGGTCTTGTACATCGCTGGGAACAGGAATCGACTGGGCGATCGCATCACGTTTCCCTAGAACAATCGCCCCCTGCTCCGGCAGCCCTAGCCCCACTTCTGCACTCAGCCACAGTGCGATCGCCCCGCTAACGCTCCGCATACCCCGCATCACCTGATTCATTCGTTGCACTCTCGACTTAACACCAACCGACCACCTTCTAACTGATACACGCCCTGTGGTTCTACAATCGGGTCGCCCGGCTGCCAAGCAGATTGCTGAGACTGCGGCTCGGCTGCGGCGTCGGGCAGTGAGCGAATTTCTCCCGTGGGGTAGGGCATCAGTGCCGCATCGCCAGGCCGCTGGGGCAGCCCACCCGAGCCTGTGACGATGAAGCGGCCAGTCTGCTGCGGGTCGCGAGTGATGCAGCTATTGGCCAGCAGGCGGGTTTCATCGACGGCGGCAGCGGTCAGCGGCGTCAGACTATTTTGAATGTTGCTGGTATCGGTTAGGGTAATTTGCCCATCTTGCAACGTGCCGGATGCGTTCACATCGACCTGATCATTGCCATCAAAATCGCTGGCATTGCCAGGTGGATTGGTTTCGCTGAAGAAGTTTCGGAGGGTAATGTTGCCCCCGCGCGTATCAACGGATTGGCTGATGATGTCGCTATCATCAAAGGCAACTATTCCAGCACCGCCGATCGTAATATTGCCACCGTTGCCCCGGCTATTGGTGGTGATGTCGCTGTCTCCTTCGAGGAGGGTGAGGCTAGAGGACGCGCGATCG
>JBGTOF010000083.1:0-12692 GCA_041742695.1 Elainellales cyanobacterium
GTTCTCCCAATTCAGCTCGTAGTCAGCTTTTTGGATGAGCGGCGCATAGGTGGCAGCAGCCTCGTCTTGGGAAATGGGCGCGATCGCCCCCTGGTCTAGTCCGGCCAGCGTTTCCATAAGTACTTCTGCCGCTTGGTGGGCGAGCGATCGCGATACATCCCCAGCATGATCCATCAGACCAATGGGCAACTGGCTTTTCAGCAGCATCGCGCCGGTATCCATCCCCGCATCCATCAACATGGTGGTGATGCCCGTTTCCGCCTCCCCGTGATAAAGACACCACTGAATTGGCGCGGCTCCACGATACTGCGGCAACAACGACCCATGCGCATTGACACAGCCCAAACGCGGCATCGCCAGGATTTCAGGCGATAGAATTTGCCCATAGGCAACTACCACAAAGGCATCAGCCTCAGTCGCCTTGAGGTTCTCTAACGTCTCGGCATGCTTTTTGACACTGCGCGGCTGCCAAACTGGAATATCGTGGGCGATCGCCACGGCCTTGATCGGAGACGGGCTGAGATCCCCACCGCGCCCACGGCGCTTGTCGGGCTGCGTCACTACCGCCACTACGTCCATCTCGGGCTGTTGCAGCAAGCGTTCCAGACTGGGCACCGCAAACTCTGGCGTACCAAAAAATACAAGCTTCATCGTCCCCTCAATCCCATCGTTCTAGTGCGATCGCTTATCTTTTAAATCTGTTGAGGCTATGGCCTGAGATGCATCGTCTCATCAAACAGCACTATGGCGTCTGAGCATTGCTCAGACGCCATAGTGCTGTGTTTGTTCTTAACGCTAAAGAGTAGACAGATGGCTGCTATGGCCGTCTAGCCGTCTATTTGAACCCTACGGCTGCTTGCCAAACAAACGCCAGCAAAAAGAAAAAGAGAGGAATAACGGGCAGAACATCTACCAGGGGATCAAAGATTGCATAAGCTTCGGGCAATTTTGCGAGTAACAATGCGGCATCCATCGGTTATCTCTCCAACACAAATCTCAGAATTGAGAAGGATCTTAACACGATTGGGGGTCAATTAACGGGGCTGAGCCGTGAGTGCGGTCCCTGCCCGTGGCCCCTGTTCGCACTCTCTTGCCCTAATCTGCGTGCTTGAATGGCAAATCCTGATTGATGTCGTCAATTTCTTGCTGCTCTTGGGCGTTGATCTCTCCGATATAATTACGCAGAATTTTTGCGAGGCGGGGATCATAAAAGCGATGGAGCGAATGGTTGGGGGTAGCAGGAAAGCCACGCCGTTTTTTGTGACGGCCTCCTGCGCCGGGGTCAAAAATTTGGATGCCTTGGGCGATCGCCCACCCCACCGGGCTGTAGTAACAGGCATCGAAGTGCAAGTTTTCAATGTCGTTCGTTGATCCCCAATAGCGTCCGTAGAGGCGATCGCCCTTAGTGAAGCACATCGACATGCCAATAGGGCGCTGAGAGCTGGCGTCATCATACGCGGCAAACAGCACTGTCCGGTGGCAAAAGGCAGGCTGCAGTTGCTCAAAGAACTGCCGCGACAAGTATTTACTGCCCCACCAGCCAAACTTGTCGCAGGTGTCGCAGTAAAAGTCATACATTTGCAGCAGCAAGTCCGTAGAAATTTCGTCGCCTGTCACGGGGCGTAGGGTTAGCCCTGCAGTGGTGACCGCTTTGCGTTCGCGCTTGATGTTGCGCCGCTGGTTGGCATTGAATGATCCCAAATAGCCGTCAAAGTCCTGAAAGCCCCGGTTACGCCACACAAAACTGTGGTGCAGCCAGCTCATAAAGCCAAGTTTCTCCATGCGCGATCGCCATTCCTGATCCACATACAGAAAATTGCAGCCAGAGATACCATTCTCTAAGCAGAACTGGTCGATAACCTGCACCATCATGGCAGTTAGTTCATCTTCGTCTTCATCTGGCGCAATCAAAAAGCGATATCCCTCTGCCGGGGTCACAGGCGACATGCCCAACAGCTTAGGGTAATAGCGCACGCCAAGCCGCTCCGCTAGGTCTGCCCATTGGTAGTCAAACACAAACTCCCCATAGCTATGGCCTTTGAGATAGAGCGGGGCGATCGCCACCAGCCGCCGCCGCGCCTCAGGTGCTGCCGTACCTGATGGGGCAGAATCATCCTCACGCCACAGTACCAGATGATTAGGCAACCAGCCCGACTTTGCCGTCGCGCTGCCAGACTCCTCTAGATTGTGCAGCCACTCCCATTCAAAAAACGGGGTAGTCAGGGGGAGTGCCAGCGCATCCCAATCATCTTGGGGAATGTCGGAGACTGCATTGATCCACTGGGCCACATAGCGCGTCTGAATTTGGTTAACCATGCGTTGGCAAACGGGGCAGGAGTAAGGATTGGCACTGTTCAGAATTTAGCGCTGTTCTGGATTTTGTGCAGCCGATGTGGGCTGGGGCAGCACCCGATAGTGGAGAAACACCTCTTGATCAATTGGTTCTGCCGAGATCAGTTGGAGCTGGGGGGCGATCGCCGCTGCCCAGCCGAGCCCTTCTACTGGCGTAGGAGCCTCATGTCCTCCCAACACCAACGGGCAAACCGTTAGCCAAAGCTCATGCACGCGCTGATGCGCCATCAGTGACGCCACCAGCGCCCCGCCCCCCATCACCACCAAGCGTTGCAATCCCGACTCATAGAGCGCAGGCAGCGTATCCTGCCAAGTGGTATCAGGTAGTGTAGAATCCTGCCAAATGTGGTGAAAGAGTCCGCCCGTCTCCCAGGCGATCGCACCTGTGGGTGTTGTGATTAGCCCACGCGGCACGGGCTGCTGAAAAAACCGCCACTGACGATCAAGCTGTCCAGTGGTAGAGCAGACAATGTGGATCGGCTGGTCAGGCTGCTGTCGCTGCTGCCGCTGCCGAATTAGGTCGGGGTTGGTGAGCGGCAGGGTTGTGCCATAGGCGCGCAGCGTATTCGCCCCAAATAGGGTTGCATCGGCTAGCGCCAACTGCGCTTCTAAATGAGCTTTGTCGGCGGCAGACCCAAACCGGGCGGGCGATCGCGCTACATCTGCAATTTTGCCGTCGGCACTCATCGCCAACACCACCGTGACATGGGGAAAAGAGGGAGCCATAAAGACCTATCGCAAGCATCAGGACATTAGCACAAGGCAATCACACCCGACGACTTCATCGACTTTATACAGTTTGTTTGCTGCACGGATGCGAAAATAGAGTAACGTGAGCCATGATGGACTTCGAGTCAGCATCGCTTTCAAAACGTGATTCTAAAAACTGACTCGCGGAACTGACTCGCGCATCCGCAAACACGTGTCCTATGTCAGGCCAGACTTCCTTTCGTCGTCTCCTGCTAACGCGAATTTTGGTGTTTAGCATTCCAATTTTGCTGCTGGGGGTTGCGGTCACATTTCGCAAGGCTCGCTCCAGTCTGCTGGAAACCGCACGGCAAAATTTAACGGAGAGTGCAGTCCGCAAAGCAAGCCTGATCGAAGATACTGTGAACTCGCTGCAAACTGATTTGGCGATCGCCGCTCAAACTCAGGCCCTTCAGGCAGCAGAGTTAGAGTCATCCCAAGCCTTTTTAACTCAACTACAAGAGCGGTTGTCGGGCGCTAAATGCCTACAGCTATCAGAGCCGGGCTCTAACCGGGTGCTCGCAAGCACCTGCGGCACTCAGACCATTACTTCCAGTGAAGAATTTCCCTGGCCTGACCAGCTATCGTCCATTAAGCGCGACCTATTCAATCGCTTCGTGGTCAACCCAGAGCCAACTCGGCGCCTCCCGCTCGTTGAAAACTACAGCCATCTCGACTTGGTGATTAGCACCCCTGTCTATGACCTAAATGGTCGCCTGCGCTATAGCCTTAGCCTGCAAGCGCTCGTGCAGCAGATGGAAGTGGCTGATCCATGGTCGCTGACCGGGTTCACTGTAGTGATCGACCAGAATGGGACATTTCTCGCGCATCCCATATCCGACCGGGTAGGGCGTAGTATTGCCTTAGAAGGAGACAGCGATCGCTTTGAAGATATTCTGCGAAACACCCAGCGAGGCGTTCGAGATGTGCGGCATCTGTTTGACTTTACGGGCGATCGCACTGAATGGCTAGCTGGGTTTAGCCCCTCAACTATCACCACCCTGCCGGATGAGCAGCAAACCTGGACCGTGCTCGCCGTGACAGATTTAGACATGGCACTCCAAGGGCTACAGGACATTACCTTGACACTGCTTCTCACCACAGGCGGGTTGATTGCAGCGCACGTGCTAGCAATGCTCTACACCGCCCGTGACCTTGCACGGCCCATTGAAAAACTGGGTGTCTATGCCCGTGATTTGCAGCAAAGTGTCTTCAACCACGAAGCCCACACTCCTAAAGATTTCCGCGTTCGCGAAATCAACCAACTATCAAACGTGCTGCATGGCATGGTGCTCAGTTTAGAACAGCGGGCAGACGAACTCGAAAGTGCTTGGCAAGAGGCCGAAGCCGCCAACAAGTTAAAAAGCGACTTTTTAACCACCACCTCTCACGAACTGCGCACTCCCCTTAATGCAATTATTGGCTGTGTTCAACTGGTGCAAGATGGCTATTGTGACAGCCGAGAAGAAGAGCTAGACCTGCTCTATCAAGCCAACAAAGCAGCAAAGCATCTGCTCGATATTATTAACCTGCTCCTTGATATTCGCAGCATTGAAGAAGATAAGATGCGGCTGTTTATTGAAAAGCACGATTTATGCCAAACCATCCAAGAGGTCATTGGACTGCAGGCAGTCGAAATTCAGCGCAAAAATCTAGTGCTGATTGCACCAGAAATGTCGGTGCCGGTCATGGTGAAAGTCGATGCCTCTAAACTGCGTCAAGTGATGCTCAACGTCGTATCCAATGCCGTGAAATTTACCGATGAAGGCGGCATCTATATCCACCTGCGACTCGAATATCGCCATACGCCGGTGCTGAATGGAGCAAATGAACCGCAAAATGGCACAGCTCCTATCAGTGATGTGGAAGAGCCGCTGCATGTGTTGCCTTGGGTTGTAGTGTCCGTCAAAGATACAGGGATTGGCATTGCTCCCGATCAACAGGGCAGCCTATTTCGGCCCTTTGCGATGGCAGATGGCTCTACCACTCGCAAGAAAGAGGGCACAGGACTAGGGTTAGCGATTTCTCGCAATCTGATCAACCGCATGGGTGGCGACATTCAACTCTTTAGCGAAGGGTTGGATCTGGGTACTACGGTAGAAATGGCACTGCCAATTGCAGAGGGAGCCGAGCGTCTGCAAGCCGTGATTAATCAGATCGACGACCCGTCGAAAGATGTGATTCAGCTTGTTGTCGGCGCTAACGATGCGTAGTAAGAGTGAAGGCTAATGCGGGAGTCAAACTTAAAAATAGCCTGGGTTCGGGATAAGCTCAAACCCTGATGTGCCGTGCGTAACTCACGCAGCACATCAAAAGTTTTGGGATACCGCACGGCGCACGGTGTTCCAAAATCCTCTTGACTCAAGTTGACGTTAAGAGGGTTTTGGGTCTATCTCAAACTCAGGCTTTATTAAGATCGACGCTACCGTACCGTTGCAATTGGTTAGACATAAAGCACATTGGGGTGGGCTCTAGTAGAGCTCACCCCAACATGTAGTACCCTATGTCGCAGCGATTTTCAATTGCCTAAAATCGCGGTATTGACGCAAGAGCTAAGCCCATGACCTCCGTAGAGACGGTGCTCCAACATTGCCCATTACTGTGCAAGTGCCATCTCTGCATGCTCTTCAATCGTCTTCCGATACTCGCTCTTTTGCTTTACCCCAATCATCTGACCAACCATGGCTTTGTCTTTAAAGAACTGAACCGTTGGGGTGCCTGTAATACCAGCAGATTCCGCAATGTCAGGATCTTGCTCAATGTCGATTTCAATGTAGTGAATCTTGCCTTCAAACTCATTCACCACTTTATCGAGCATGGGCTTGAGGGTGTGACAAGGGCCGCAGGTCGGCGAGGCATACTTCACCATGATGAGGCGATCGCTCTCATGGTAAATCTTCCTTAGTGCATAGCCGCCCAAATGGCGCGTCCGCAAAATATCAAACTCTGCAGTCTCCTGATACTCCGGCTTATGCTCACTATCCTGATCGCTCTTCTCAGAGGCCTCGGTTTGATGGAACTCCTGTAGCAAGTCATTGGCAGAGAGGTAACGCTCAGCCAGCAGAGCCGCCATGCAGCCCGTGCCCGCTGCCGAAATCGCCTGACGATACTCATGATCCTGGACATCACCGGCTGCGTAGACGCCCACTACACTTGTTTCTACATCGTTGTGAGTAACGATATAGCCCACGTCATCCAAATCAATCTGCTCGCGGAACAAATCGGTGTTGGGCTTGTGTCCGATGGCGTAGAACAGTCCCTTTACTGCCAGGTCAGACAGTTCTCCAGTCTTGTTGTTGTGCAGTTTTATGCCTGACAGCAATCCGTTTTCGCCATACACATCCTTAGGGGAAGTGTTCCAATGCACGGTGATTTTTGGGTTGCGGAGCACTCTATCCTGCATGGCTTTACTGGCGCGCATTTTGTCGCCTCGCACCAATAAATGCACATGTGACCCATATTTGGTCAGGTACACAGCCTCCTCCGCCGCAGAATCTCCACCCCCAATTACTGCCAGGTCTGAATTGCGGAAAATCGGCGTAGCTCCGTCGCAGATAGCGCAGGCTGAGATCCCCTTACTCCAATAGTTATGCTCACTGGGTAGCCCCAAGCGCTTCGCGGTAGCTCCAGTTGCAATGATTACACTATGAGCGTGAACTTCTCGCTCTTCTGAGCGAATGACAAAGGGGCGCTGGCTAAAATCAGCGAACGTTACATCTTCAGTTACCAGTTCTGCTCCCCAACGCACTGCCTGAGCTTTCATGTTGCTCATGAGCTCGGGCCCAGTGATGCCATCGGGAAAGCCAGGAAAGTTTTCCACTTCGGTCGTGGTCATCAGCTGACCACCAGGCAAACCGCCCGCCTGAAACCCTTCAAACATGAAAGGCTTTAGGTTTGCGCGCGCTGCATAAATTGCAGCAGTGTATCCAGCAGGACCCGACCCGATAATAACTACATTCTCAACCGTTGGGGTTGCCATGGCTTCTATATAAACTCATAACGACTACGCTTAACTTAGCATACCGTAACTTTCCTAAAAAAGTAAAGAGGAAAGCGATCGCTCTGGATAATTCAGTATAAATTCGCAGTCCTTGGGCAAGTCCCTAAGGTCTGAACAGGCCGTGATTGCAATGCGGGCTAAGCGTTGCTCGAGACCCTTCTATGGTGCTGTCATAGTGCTGCTAATTAGCGCTATTCAAAGAGCTGGCTGGTTCTACTGACTAATCTATGAGCCGCAACTTTAGAGAGCGATCGCCCCCCTATGAAAAATCCCCTGCCTTAATAGCAGAGGATTTTCAAAAAGTTAGGGGTTCCCCACAGCGCCGTCTTACCTCAGTTTTTGACCTGGATAAATCCAGGTGGGAATCCTGGCCCCGGTTTAAAGTTTCCAGGTCGTGCCTGGTTTACTGCCACCGGAACAGCTTGGCTCCCGCATTCAAAAGGCATAGATCATAAAACATTATTGGCAGTCACCAACGCCGTAGTAGAACTTGCTTCATTGTAGCCACTTCCCCCCGGAGTTCGGCAAGGGGGGGAATCTCAACTTGTCAGAAAATTAGGTTTTGTGATGATTTAGACAACATGAAGCCACACGAGGCAGATTGGGTAAAGCTTGAACAGACTCAAGGCCAACGCTACGATATCGTCCGCTTAGCCAGACGCAACAAGATAGAATAGATTGGCAGTTCGCAACATTGGTATAAAAGCGCGAGGAGTTTCGCAACGCATGGGCAAGGTTGTAGGCATTGACTTGGGCACGACCAACTCAGTGGTTGCCGTAATGGAAGGTGGCAAACCCGTCGTGATTGCCAATGCAGAGGGAATGCGAACCACACCGTCGGTTGTCGCCTTTAGCAAAGAAGAAGAAATGCTAGTGGGGCAAATGGCGCGGCGGCAGTCGGTGCTCAACCCCCAAAACACCTTTTTTGGCGTCAAGCGATACATTGGCCGCCGCTTTAGCGAACTCAGCGCAGAGTCGAAGCGCGTGCCCTACACAATTCGCAAAGACGACGATGGCGGCGTTCGAATTAAGTGCCCCCGGCTAGAAAAAGAGTTTGCCCCTGAAGAAGTTGCAGCCATGGTGCTGCGGAAGCTGGCAGATGAGGCCAGCCGCTATCTAGGGCAGACGGTTACCGGAGCCGTGATTACAGTTCCCGCTTACTTTAACGATTCTCAGCGGCAAGCCACGCGAGATGCGGGGCGCATCGCTGGGCTCGACGTGCTGCGCATCATTAACGAACCCACAGCGGCTTCGTTGGCGTACGGGCTAGATCGACGAGACAACCAAATCATTCTTGTCTTTGACCTAGGGGGCGGCACGTTCGACGTCTCTATTTTGGAAGTGGGCGATGGCGTATTTGAAGTCAAAGCCACCGCTGGCGACACTCAGCTAGGCGGCAATGATTTTGATAAAAAAATCGTAGACTGGCTGGCAGAACAATTTCTAGAAGCAGAAGGTATTGATCTCCGACGAAATCGTCAGTCGTTGCAGCGGCTAACAGAAGCAGCAGAAAAGGCCAAGATTGAGCTGTCGGGGGTGAGTGTAACCGACATCAACCTACCCTTTATTACCGCCACGGCTGATGGCCCCAAGCATTTAGAAACCCGGCTGACGCGATCGCAGTTTGAAGGTATGTGTACCGATCTCCTGAGCCGACTGCGTGGCCCTGTGCGGCAAGCCCTGCGAGACACCGGGTTTATGCCTGACGAAATTGACGAAGTGGTGTTAGTGGGCGGCGGCTCGCGCATGCCCATGGTGAAGCAACTTGTACGTGCCTTTATTGATCGAGAACCCAGTGAAAACGTTAACCCCGATGAAGCTGTGGCAATTGGGGCAGCTATTCAGGCAGGGATTCTCACCCAAGAGGTGGGAATGCGAGACATCTTGCTGCTGGATGTGACGCCGCTCTCCGTAGGGTTAGAGACCATTGGCGGCGTGATGAAGAAGTTAATTCCCCGGAATACGACGATTCCCGTGCGGCGCTCAGACGTCTTTTCCACCTCCGAAAACAACCAGACCATGGTGGAAGTGCATGTCGTGCAGGGCGAGCGCGAGATGGCCTCAGACAATAAATCTCTGGGCCGCTTCAAGCTGATGGGGATTCCCCCTGCCCCGCGTGGCGTGCCCCAGGTGCAGGTGTCTTTTGACATTGACGCCAATGGCATTCTGCAGGTAACGGCGGTCGATCGCACGACGGGACGGGAGCAGGGTATTACCATTCAGGGTGCGTCTACGCTAAGTGAGGGCGAAATTCAGCGGATGATCTTGGATGCGGATCGCAACGCCCAAGCTGACCGCGAACGCCGTGAAAAAGTGGAAAAGCGAACCCGAGCTGAGGCCATGACCTACCAGGCAGAGCGCCAGCTGCGAGAAGTCGCGCTTGATTTTGGCATGCAGTTTGCCAGCGGCTATCGTCGCCGCATCGAAAATCTGATTCAAGAATTACGCGATGCGCTGAAGAAGGACGATGAGCGCGGGATTGATGTAGCTGAGTCAGACCTGCGGGATGCTCTCTACGAGCTGCAGCGAGAAGTCTACGAAATCAACCGCGAAGAGGAAGAGGAAGAAGGATTCTTTGGTTCCATCAAGCGGACGCTGTTTGGAGACGAGGATGATGACTTCCTTGCCTACGAAAATCCGCGCGATCGCTGGGATGAACGGGATCCTTGGAATAGCGGCCAAGCCCGTCGCGATAGCTGGGATCGACCTGCGGCACGCGATAGCTGGGATCAGCCGCCTCGTCGCGATAGCTACGGACGAGACAGCTATAAACAGGGCGATGGCTATGGGCGCGATGGCCGTGATAGCTATGGGCGTGACGGCTATCGGCAAGACAGCTATGGACGCGATAGCTACACCGCAGATCCCTACGACAACCGCCGCCCCGCTGCCCGTCAAGAGAGCTGGAATGAACCAGTCGCAGATTCATGGGATGCACCTGCTCGGCGAGATATCCCGCCTCGTGATGCTGCGGTTCGAAATGATGCGCCGCCCCGCGATATTCCACCTCGTGACATTCCGCCCCGGGATGAGTATGATCGGCGAGATGTGCGGCCTTCGCCCCCTGCGCTAGGGCGATCGCCCCAGCGCGATAGTTGGGATGACGCGCCTCCCCCACGCCGACGCGACAGTTGGGATGACACAGCCGATAGCCGAGGCAGTCGCGATCGCCCCGCTCGAGGGACTGATCCCATGCGGGATGACGTTCCGCCACGCCCAGCCAATGATCCTTATCGCACCCCGCCCCGCTCTGACTCACGCCGCCGATCAACGGCTGACGATCCAAACCGCTATGGCAGAGTCCGAGGCGAGTGGGATGACGACGACGATGACTGGCTGTAGAGGGCTCAAGTCGCGGTATGGTTTGAGGGCGATCGCCCCTTGTCATCCGTTGCCCCATGCTGCGCCAAGGATGCGCTCTAGAATCTCCTAAGTTCAAGATCCTGGCTTCAGGTTCTAAATTAACGAGGGTTGCAGGCTCCAAATTTACAGAAGATTCATACGATCTATAGAGTTTAAGTGGGGCTATCGATCGCCCCTGTCTCGTTTCCTCTTACCGTTGTCGGCGGAATGCAAAACTTTCGGAACTATTACCAGATATTGGGCGTTGCCAAAGAATCAACTCCAGAGGAGCTTAAGCGAGCCTATCGGCGATTAGCGCGGCAGTATCATCCTGATATGAACCCGGGCAACAATGCAGCTGAGGAGAAGTTTAAAGATATTGGCGAAGCCTACGAAGTGCTGTCTGATGCAAGCAGGCGCGCTCAGTATGACCAATACAGCCGATTTTGGAAGCAGAGTGGCTTTGGTGCAGCGGCACGCACGCGTCCCTGGGCTGGCACGCGCAAACCGCCAGATGAGGTGGACTTCAGCCAGTTCCGCGATTTCAATACCTTTGTTGATCAGCTGCTAAATCGGCGAGACGAGGTCGCACCTGATTCCGTCAGCCGCGATCCGTTTCGCCCGGGTACAACCAAAACAGCCTATACGGTGCCCCGCCCCGCGCCAAAAAATGCCGAAGCCCGGCTCACCGTGCCGCTAGAAAAGGCATACAACGGAGGACGGGAGCGCATTCGCTTAGAAGATGGGCGATCGCTCGAAGTGAACATGCCGCCAGGGCTGCAAACCGGGCAGCGAATTCGGTTGAAAGGACAAGGCGTCAACGGCGGCGATTTGTTTCTCAAAATTGAGATTGCCCCCCATGCGTTGTTTCGGGTAGAAGGGGCAGATGTGTATTGCCAGATTCCAGTCACACCCGTCGAAGCGGTACTGGGTGGCGCTATCGAGGTGCCGACTCTAGACGGCCTGGTGAAGATGATGGTGCCTGCGGGAGTGCGCACCGGGCAAAAGCTGCGGATGGCGAACAAAGGATATACGCTTGACGGCAAGCGGGGCGACCAGATTGTAGAAGTGCTGGTGCTGGTGCCGAAGGAAATTACCCCACCAGAGCGTGAACTTTACGAAAAGCTGCGCCAAGTAGAGACATTTAATCCCCGGGTTGATCTGCTGGGTTAAGACCGTTATGCTAATGCCCCGCAGTTTGAGCGAAGCAGGGCCAGACGTATGCGCTGTGTACGATGTCCTAAACATATTGGACGATCGCTGGGAGGCGCAGCTTCTCAACAACTGTCTACTTGGGCAAGTCCGATAGGGGTTGAGCTGTTCTCAAACTGAGGTCAGAGGCTATTGTGCCCGGTTGACCACCACTGAAATGATGAGGTAGTCGCTGGCAATCGCCATTCCTGCTGTGGTTGCAGGGCTAAACTCCCATTGCTGCACCAAGCAAGCGGCTAAGTCTGCATAGTCTGCACTTCCTGAAGAATTGCGAACGGTCGTTCCGATCACGCGTCCCGAAGCGTCTACCGTGACTTGAATATCAACTTCAACCCCAAACCAGGGCAAGCTCTCGGGCTGAATCATGCAGTTTCCGGATTGAGTAGGGTCAGCCAAAAACGTGCGTGACGTATCCAGCACTTGCGCCGGAATCTCAGGGATATCCCGTGGATTTTCAGACTCGGGAACGGAGCGTGTGCCCACAATCGTAGCCACCAGGCTCGTGGGCATTGCATCGCCGCCGACTGCAACATCTGGGAGCACCCCATCCGTTGGGTCTCCAGACGCAGGGCGATCGCCCCCATCGGGCTGATCAGGCAACCCCGCGGCCACATCCCCAGGGTCAGGGATGGCGGGTGGCAAGGGCAGGGGCTGAGAATCGGGAAAGGCTTCATCCGGCGGCTGACCTAATTCACCGGGCGTTTCTGGCGCAGTCGTATCAGGCGGAAACGGCTGCTGTGAGGGGTCTGCAGCCTCAGGAAACGGGGACTCAGGGAACTGGGACTCTGGAGTTTGAGATTCGGGAGCCCGAGATTCCGGCACTGCGGGCTGCGGCGGCAGGCTAAAGTCTAACCCCAGCGGCAGATTGGGCTGTGGATCAGGTTGCAGTTCTGGGTTAAGGGCGATCGCTCCGTCGGGTGCGGGCGCTGGATTCGGCAACGGGGCTGGCTGCGGTGCTGAGAACGCTTCGGGAGGGGCGCTCTCAGCATCAAATGTTGGTGGAATATCTGCAAACTGAGCGTCTGGTGTGGCCTCTGCC
>JBGTOF010000096.1:0-14591 GCA_041742695.1 Elainellales cyanobacterium
GCCGCCCAGTGCCATGTAGGCACAGGGAAATAGCAGGATGCCGGACCAGCCCACAAAGACGAATCGGTCGCGCTTTAGCCAGTCGTCGAGGACGTCGAACCATCCTCGACCGGCTTGCGCTCGTCCCATTGCTATGGTCATTTCATATCCTCGTTAATATGGCGTCGAATTTCCCGATAAGCTCCTCAGCTCACTGCTGCATCCTAAAGATTATGCAAGCAGCTACGCAGATGGAGTTGGGATCGCTTACGCTCGAGCCGACTAAGCAAATGCACAGGCGCATAGGGTAGGTAGGATAAACCCTACCGCACGCGTGCCTGTACGGCAATACGCATTGTCTGAGCCGAGCTTAATTGTTTCTATATGATAGGGACATATTAATATTTTTACAATCTGACATGTAGTTTCTCAGTAATGGATAGCGCAGCAGAAACAGGCCAATTCCCGATGCTTAGCGGGATGAGGCAGTTTACGATTAGATTCATCGCATATTTTTGCTGAAATGGGGGCGATCGCCCAACTCAGCTTTACAACGGGTCTTCACAACCGAACTGCACCCGAACGCAAACCACTCCACTCAAGGCTGCCCGCGATGCGGGTAGCACGCTTTGGGCATTTGCCAAACTAGCGTGTATGAAGGATAGCTACATAAATGGCGACATAATATGTTGCATATCTAGTAAGCCATGACAAATTCGAAACACTAGCAGACTAATAATTCATCACCAGGCACGAACTTACACCCTTTCTGCGAGAAGATGGTATGTAGTCATGGGTTAATACTGGGTCAACCTAAAGGCACGCGGCGGTTTTACAACACGTCTATCGAGCGAACCCTATTGCTGTAGTGTGAACCCATTGCGTTAGTGAACGATTACTCCTGTCCGTTGTGGTTGTAAATATAAATTTTTGAGTCTTTAAACGCTATGTCTAGCTCTGTCACATCCACCGCCGATCTAACGCTGAGACAGCGAGTTGTGGGCTCTCGTCGATTTAGTAATTTCTGGTGGGCAATCATTGTCTCACTTGGTGGGGGTGGCTTTTTACTGGCCAGCATCTCCAGCTACACTAAGATCAATTTCCTCCCACTTTCAGATCCAACGGTGCTAGTGTTTGTGCCCCAAGGCATTGCAATGGGCTTTTATGGGGTGGCAGGTTGCCTGCTGGCGCTATATCTCTGGTTGGTGATTGCGTGGGACGTAGGGGGCGGCTTCAACGAGTTTGATAAAAAATCTCAGATCGCCCGAGTCTTTCGGTGGGGATTCCCTGGGAAAAATCGCCAGATCGAAGTGTCTCACCCACTTGAGGATATTCAATCAATTCGAGTTGTGATTAAAGACGGACTGAATCCACAACGAGCGCTATACCTAAAAATTAAAGGAAAGGGAGAGATACCCCTGACTCGAGTTGGTCAGCCATTGCCATTGACGGAATTAGAAAATCAAGGCGCTGAGTTGGCACGGTTTCTCAGCGTCCCCCTAGAAGGTTTGTGATTGGGATTGAAGTTTAAGAATTTTGACCCTGAATAGTACCTAACGGTTGTAGACACTAAAAATAGAATCCTTACCTGCTTCAACCAGCCCCTTGAGCCTACGGGAAATTTTCAATCCAAACGTTGAATGCCTCACTTCTCATTATCTGAGATTTGGTGGAAGTAAGCCTGAAGGCGATATTCTGCCATAGCTTTTCAGAAGGTATGCAGAATAGGGCTATTAGAACTTTTTACCTTTTTTGGAAAGTTACCCAGCACTAGGCCTTCCAGCGAACTGAGGCATCAAGTTGGCACCGCTCAGCTTTTAGATTACCCACGCAAAAGGTGTAAAGTTGATCGTGCTGATCGGAAAACTCTAATGCAAGTAGTTTGCAAGTAGTGAGTTGAATTTGATACGCGTAGATTATAAAAGCTAGGCTGATTTGGGTTCACGTTAAATGCTAGGTTGGTACGGGCATCGGTGCAACAGCGATGTGCGCCTAAGCGGGCATGCCCTGAATTAATGCCCTAGTCAAGTCATCTGAAACATTCTGGTGGTTTGCATCATGAACCAATTAATCCGAAAACGCCTTGCTATCGTTATGGCGATCGCCCTTCTGTGGCTAACCGGCTGTACTCAGCCCGTCGGCGATGCGTCCAATTCAACTGACTCTTCCCCCGCAGAGACATCCACTTCTATGACTTCTACAACCAACCCCTATAGTGCCTTGCCTAGCCTAAGCGGTGAAGCCACCGTAGAAATGACAATTAACGGCTCCAAAGTTACGATTCAGGTTAACGGAAACGATGCGCCTGTCACCGCAGGAAATTTTGTTGATCTTGTGAGTCGGGGTGTCTATAACGGGCTGGTATTCCATCGCGTAGTGCGCGATCCCCAGCCCTTTGTAGTGCAGGGTGGCGATCCCCAAGGCAAAGACCCAGCAGTGCCGCCTCAGCAATTGGGAACAGGCAGCTATGTGGATCCAGCGACCGGCCAATCCCGCTATATTCCTCTAGAGATTAAACCAGCAGGTGCGGCAGAGCCGATTTATGGTCGAACGTTGGAACAAGCTGGGGTTCGCCAGCCGCCTGCGCTAACCCATCAGCGAGGCGCGGTAGCAATGGCGCGATCGCAAGCTCCTGACTCAGCCTCGGCACAATTTTACTTTGCACTTAATGACCTTAGTTTTCTAGACGGCAATTATGCAGTATTTGGATATGTCACCAGCGGTATGGAGGTCGTAGACCAAATTCAACAGGGCGATCGCATCGAAACGGCTGACGTCATTGCAGGACTAGAAAATCTCAGCAGCGGAAGCTAAGCGACTGGTGATACTGAGATGCAGTTCGCATCTGCAAGTACATAAATAAGAGCCCAGCCCCTGATTGGTCAGAGACTGGGCTCTCAGCATTACGTTGGCCGCTATGGCTTAAATCAACGCCACACTAGCCCTAACAAGCGTTGGTTCAGTGAATGCATAAAGCCGTGTTGCCTACGACGTGGGCAACACGGCTTACTATCTGTCGTGGCTTGGGAAAATGGGGCAACAAAACCGCGCTTCAAAACGACTCTGGCAAAAGCACCCATTTCCTAATCGGGATACCAGAACATCCCCTTAATTCCTTCTGGGTCAGACATAAAGCCTAGCCCTCTGTAAAATTCAACCACTTGCGGGTCAGCAAAGAGCGTAATATTGCTGATGTCTTCACTCCGCAATCGCTTAATCATATACTTCATCAGAGCTTTGCCTAAGCCCTTGCCTTGGTAATCGGGATGCACCACTACATCCCATATAGTGGCGTTGAAGGCATGATCAGACGTGGCGCGCGAGAACCCGACTAGCCGCCGCTGAGCCCCACGTTCTTCCCACATTGATACAACCAAAAAGCTATATTGAATCGCCTTCTTGACCTTGCGGAGAGGGCGGCGCGACCAGCCTACCGCATCGCATAGCTCCTCTAGTTCATAGAGATCGATATCACGATCGACCGAAAACACAATGCGTGATCCGCTGCTGGTCGTCGTGCCCATAGCTGCTGCTGACCTTTCTGCCGAATCTGGCTTGGCAGCAGTCGCCATGTCTGTAGCGCTAAACAGGCTCTTCCAAAAACCCATGCAGGTGCGATGCAGTCCGTAATACGTTTATGACAGTACTAGCTAGTATATCCATGTATTTCCTCCTGCGGTTGCAGTTCACACAAATCCGAACTGAAATTTGTTAGGCGCTGTTAAGCAACGCTTTGCCCGAGTCATAGAGCCCGCGATCCCTGCTCTAGCCCACCCGGATACAGCGACCCTAGCTAAAATCCGCAGCCCAGACCGCGGCGAATACACCCCGGGTTGGCAGATGGACGAGGCAGGTGATGGGGGAGTGCTCTCAGCCCTATGATTCAGGGGGATAGAACTATGCCGCAGGTTTCATCAACCCTTGCTGTAGCATCACGTCGTGGAGAATCATGGCATGGTTAGAGAACAGAATTAAAGGCGTCTTATTTTGCTACTACTGTTTTGGGGAATCAAGCGCCATTTTAGGGTTTTCTAATAGGGAGAGATGCGCTGAAGCACTCCGCACTTCGCATCCCTCCTTTTGAGCACCCGCACCACGTGTCCTGGCTGATTAACTTATGTCTTCGGGTCTGCAACCATCCACTTTAGATCTGTTAAAGCGCTTCAATCGGGCGTTTCCCCAGTTCTATGAGCAATTTGTCAGCAGTGAGATTCAACTGCAAAATCTGCGATTGGCCTACCAGCTCTATAAGTCGCGGCAGGCTGTAATCGAGCTGAAACCTGAGGGCAACAAAAGTGTGTTGCATTTTGCTTACCGCAATCAGTCGTTTCTGCTGAGCGATATTTTTGGTGTGTTGGCGGCCTATGGGCTAACGATTCACAGCCTCAGTCTCTATGGGCAGATCTATCCACCGATGCTGGTGTTTATCAAGCTGGTGGTATCGCGGGGCAACAAGGTTTTAACTGATAAAACTGCTGAAAATGTGTGCCGTGCCATCCGCGAAGCGCTGGCCGGACGGTTTGAAGTGGAAGAGATGCTGGCTGTGGAATTTAACCTAGATGCTGGGCTAGAGCAAGTGGAAACGGAGTTCTATGTGGACCCTGTTTTCCATTTGCCGGCGTTGTTAATTGAAGCTGACAACCAGCCAGGTCTGTTTTATAAGGTGATGTATGCGATCTGGCAAGAAGATTTGCTGGTCGTAAATGCCAACCTGCTGGTGTGGCGCGGTCGTACCCGGCTAATTCTGTATCTCCTCGGCCCTAACGAAAATTTGATCCCCGAGTATTTAGGCCAAAAAATTGCTGAAGGGGTAAGGCAACGGTTGCTGGGGAGACGGCTTTAACCGCGCACTTATTACAGAATTGTCATCAGGTGTTCAAGTCGGTCAGCGGTTTGGTTGAACCGGCAGAGCTTCTTCCACAAGTTTTACCCCCCGGATGGTGCAATGGAGGGCAGATGAATGTAGTGAAGCACTATGTGCAGAGTCTGGGCGATCGCCACTTTATGTCAACGGCGTTGCGGGTGGCGTTGGTAGTAGGCACGCTTTTGTTTGCGATCAACCATGGGGGGGCAGTGGTGCGGGGTCAAATGACGTCTGGGCGCTGGGTGTCGGTAGGGTTGACCTATGTTGTGCCCTATTTAGTGAGTGTCCATGGGCAGTTTATTAACCGCAGGCAAAAATAACAGAACACTGCTGCGAATCAGGGCGATCGCTCGGGATAACTAAAGTCAACTGAGCCATCTGTAACCCTCGGCTTGAGCGCGTCTGGATAGCTCCTGCATAGCGCAGATTCCGTCCGTCTCGTTTTGCTGTTGCACAGGTGCTCTAACCACACGCGATAGGGGCAGTTTGTGGGGATGCATCCCGGTCCGATGAGCAGAGGTCAAGGTGGGCGATCGCGCTTTCTCATTCTGGTAGGTATAGGGCTGCTGCTTGTGCTAGCTCTCAGCCTAGGGCGACGCAATGTGGCACAGTCTGCCGCACCGCTGGAACTATTAGAGTCGTTGCCTCAAGATGCAGCGATGCAGGTGTTTTTTAACCAGTCCCAAGCTGCGCTCTACACTGAGCCAGATCGGGGCTATGAGCGGTTAGGCGACAACCTAGAGCAGGTGGTCGTCGATGCCATTCTCTCGGCACAGCAGTCGGTTGATGTAGCCGTGCAAGAGTTGCGGCTGCCCCGCATTGCCCATGCTCTGCGCGATCGCCAGCGCGCTGGGGTGCGGGTTCGCGTCATTTTAGAAAATAACTACAATCAGCCTGCTAGTCAGGCCTCCCCTGAGGCGATCGCCCGTTTAACGGATCGAGAGCGATCGCGCTTCGACGAGAATCTGCGGCAAATCGACCAGAATCAAGATGGCGTCTTAACTCCGGAAGAAGTTGCTGAAAACGATGCGCTGATCGTGTTGGCCGATGCGCAAATTCCTGTGATTGATGACCGCGCCGACGGCTCTAAGGGCAGCGGCCTGATGCATCATAAGTTTGTGGTTATAGACCAGCAGCAGGTGGTTACAGGCTCGGCCAATTTCACCACGTCTGATATGCATGGTGACTTTTCTCGCCCTTCCACTCGCGGCAACGCTAACCATATCGTGCAAATTCAGAGCCCCATGGTAGCGGCACTCTTTCGCGAAGAGTTTAACCTGATGTGGGGAGATGGCCCTGGCGGCAGTCCCGACAGCCTATTTGGCTTGCAAAAGCCCTACCGAGTGCCACGGCAAGTGCGTTTTGCTGACAACAGCCGACTCGTGCTTCAGTTTTCACCTACCTCGCGCAGCCGCGCTTGGGCAGAAAGCAGCAACGGATTAATCGGACAAGCGATCGCTCAAGCGCAGCTGCAAATTGACTTGGCCCTATTTGTGTTTAGCGAACAGCCCCTCAGCCAGGTGCTCAACACCCGCCACCAGCAGAGCATTTCTATTCGGGCGCTCATTGATCGCAGTTTTGTCTATCGCAGCTACAGCGAAGCGCTGGATATGTTGGGGCTGGCGTTGCAGAATCTCCAATGCCAGTTTGATGAGGGAAATGCACCGTGGGAGAGGGCGATCGCCACGGTTGGGTTTCCGGTGCTCCCCGAGGGCGACCTGCTGCATCATAAATTTGCCGTGATTGACCAGTATCGGGTGATCACAGGTTCCCAGAACTGGAGTGCCGCCGCCAACTACAGCAATGACGAGACCGTGCTCGTGATTGACAATACAACGGTCGCCGCACACTTCCAGCGTGAGTTCGAGCGCCTCTATCAGCTCGCCGACTTAGGCATCCCTGCTTGGTTTCCCGCAAAAGTCCAGCAGGAGCTGCAGCGCTGCGGCCTCTAAGAAAAAACTTCGTTATTCTGAAAGAAGCACCTGTCAAGATTTGCAAACAAGATTGCAACCTGTTTTGGATTTTTCATTTACCACCCCAGCCCTTTAGGTTGAGGTCTTCTGCAACGCAACGGTTTATCCTCTAGTTGCCCCGATCTACGCACGGGTTCGCGCAACGGCTTGTGTAAGATACGACACTGTCCTGGTACCACGCCGTCATCACTAGACCCACAGCCCACCCTCTCTCCGCTACTTCGTTCTCAACTCTAGACGGCGTCTATCACGCTGCACTCTCACCCTGACAGTCCCTTAGTTTTTCTTCCGGCCCCAAAACCATGACTCAACACCCTACACGGATTTGTATTTTGGGCGGCGGCTTTGGCGGCCTCTACACGGCTCTGCGCCTAAGCCAGCTGCCGTGGAATCGCCAAGAGCAACCCGAAATCACCTTGGTTGATCAGCGCGATCGCTTCCTGTTTTTGCCGTTGCTCTACGAATTAGTGACCCACGAACTAGAAACCTGGGAAATCGCTCCCCCTTTTACCGAACTGCTGGCAGGCACCAACATTCGGTTTGTTCAAGCTACGGTGTCTGGCATTGACGTAGACGCCAAGCGCGTTTATTTGCACGATGCACCCGAGTTATCCTATGACCGTTTGGCGATCGCCCTGGGTAGCGACACTCCTATGGCGATGGCTCCCGGCGTCGAAGATCATGCCCTAGCCTTTCATTCCATTCAAGATGCGTATCGTCTTCAAGAACGGCTGCGGCTCCTAGAAGCATCAGATGCTGAAAAGATCCGCATTGCCATTGTGGGTGCAGGCTATAGCGGGGTTGAACTCGCATGCAAACTGGCGGATCGATTGGGCAGTCGAGGGCGCATCCGCCTAGTTGAACTGGGTGACAAAATCCTTCGCAACTCTACTGACTTCAATCGCGAGGCAGCTCAAAAAGCGCTGGAAAAGCAAGGGATTTGGGTAGATCTGGAAACCAAAGTTGTCTCCGTTCAAGCTGATTCTCTATCCCTGGATTACAAAGGCTCCGTCGATACCATCCCCGCTGACATTGTGATGTGGACAGTAGGAACCCAGGTTAGCGAGGTTGTGAAGCACCTGCCGTTACCTAAGACACCCCAAGAACGGTTGCTTCTTCTGCCCACGCTTCAAGTTGAGCAGCATCCTGATGTGTTTGCTCTTGGAGACTCTGCTAAGTGTGTAGACGCAGACGGTCAGATGGTGCCGACTACTGCGCAAGCCGCCTTCCAGCAAGCAGATTATGCAGGCTGGAATATCTGGGCCTCGCTAACCGGGCGTCCCCTGCTGCCGTTCCGCTATCGCGCCCTGGGTGAGATGATGGCGCTGGGCACCGACAATGCCACACTATCGGGACTTGGGCTCAAGCTCGACGGCCCACTGGCCTATGTAACCCGCCGTCTTGCCTATCTGTATAGGATGCCAACATTCGAGCATCAGCTCAAGGTCGGGCTGAACTGGGTTACTCGACCCTTGCGAGATTTGCTCACGACACCTGACTAGTCCTTCATGGAGAGATTCATGAAAATAGAGCACTATTTAATTGCGCTTTGCGGAGCCATCTGTCTATAATTAGTGTTTGTGAATTCAACGGGAATTGCTATGTCTCGCACCTGTGATTTGACGGGCAAAAAGGCCAACAATGGCTACGCAGTCTCGCACTCGCACCGCCGTACGAAGAAGCTTCAGCAAGCTAATTTGCAAGAGCGTCGTATCTGGTGGCCAGAAGGCAAGCGTTATGTGACGTTGAAGCTGTCGACCAAAGCGCTGAAAACCTTGGAAAAGCGTGGATTGGCCGCCATGGCCAAGGATGCTGGAATTAACTTGAACAAGTACTAGGTAAGAAAGACCTAGGCTATTCACCTGCACTAGTGGCCTGAATCAGGTTGACAAGAGTTGCGAGTAGAATGTGCAACGGTTCAAGCTAACTGACTGTGAGAAAATGACTTGAAGGAGCCCTATTATGGTTCTTCAAGTCATTTTTTTGGCTATGGACGATTCTACAGGCACTTGAATGGCGGCGATCGCTCCCTACTTCATTCCGCCGCCTCGGCGTCTCACATCACGTTCCTAGCGTTTGATCGCTTAAATAGCCGTTTGGGGTAAGCTAAGCCGTACTCATCACATACCTTGCAATCTCGAGCGTTTAATTCTGTGGCCATTTTAGCCGCCTAGCCTCGGCCAGACATAATATTTAAGTTCTAAAACTATAGGGTCTAAAAACTACTGGCGGTCACCTAGGCTGCAAGCGCTATATTATTGATGTGAAAATGGTGCTCTGTATACCAAATGCCAAGTGCCGCTGAGTTTGAACCTAGATGTCGCATAGAAATCTATGCCCTGTGCAGGCTTCATCTCATACCCTGAGTCTGGCATCCTTAAACCTTCGAAGCAGCGGTGCTCTACCTTGAAGACTTTCGCTAGACTTAAAACCGCTAGCCAGTCTCTACTCGGTTATACCCCGCTCCTGTGGAGATTCCTGAGTCCCATCCCGTGTTTCCTGACCGTCTGCATATATTCTCTGTTGTGGTTTGGCTGTGGAGTTGTTAAGACAGATGGCATCATTGTCTGTTCATAGTCCATCTCAGACATCTCCGTGAAATTCATGTCGTTCTGCAGATTATCACAGTTGCCCTAGGTCACTAGAATCGGGCGATCGCCCCCATTCACATTACTGACCGAGCAAACCAAAATCAGGCTTAAATCAGATTTAGTAGCCCACCTAACCAAACTCCAGCCACCCATGTTTGCGTAATCTGCGCAACCGGTAGCCGAGAAACGAGGGGCTTTATTCAATCTTATTATTTAGCCTTTTATGACAGTTAGTGTCACCACTCAGAGCGCACAATCCCAATCAGGAAGGCAGCTATGTCACCCCGAAAATCGCACTCATTCTTTCGCCGTTCCGCAAACCATATTTTGCAAGCCCTGCAACTTGCTACCAAACGCATCAGCCGTGGGCTGATGCGCAACTGGCTGCAGATGGGCAGATCATCCTCGGGTGTAGCCGGCTTTGTATTACCAACGACGGTTTTGCTGGTGCTTGTTGTGCTGCTCACAGTGGGTTCGATCGCGTATCGCACCTATACCCGCACCACCCAAACCATCAGCGATCGCCAGCAGCGTGTGGTCTACAACACTGCTACACCTGCCATCGATCGTGCCAAAGCTAAGCTCGAGTATCTGCTAGATGAAAGCAAGGATACCCGCCTACCGGGTGGTGTCCCAGCAGAAACCTATCTGCTCGGCATGTTGCTCAACCGAGACGGCGGCACCGACCTGGGTGGTCTCGTTGTCCCGCCGCTGCGAATCAATGGCGGAGCAGATGACCCCTACGTGTTTGCGGGCGAAACTCGAGTGAATGTGGGTGCATCATTCCAAGGGGACACGGGGGCAGACAACGCTTGGAAATACGAAGCAGATACCAGTGGCGATGGACAGAATGATGCCACGGTGGTGTATTCCATTTCACTAATTACCGATGCTGCCGCCCTTTCTGACACCTCCGATCAACGAGTGCAGGAACGAGCAACGAGATTGCAAGTTCGCAACGGCCCCCTCAGCAACGCCGCCCCCGACAACCCCTTGTGCGCCATCGATACGGCCGCAGGTGCGTCGGCACCGCAAGAAGGTTGGATTCCCGATCAAGCTTCTACCTCAATTTTGCGGAAGAACTTTCAGGTTAACGTGTTGGTGGTTCCATACACGCTCAATCGCCCCGTCACCACACTCGAAGTCCAGCAAGATCGTCAAATCGACCGGGGCAACAAGTGGGGAGCCTGGTTCCGCAACGACCTAGAAATCTTTCCTGGCCCGCGCTTTAACTTCAACGGAGCCATGCACACAGAGGGTAGCTTCTTTGGAGGCAACTCACAGTTCCGCAGCTACCTTCTCAGCTCTCCCGCCTCATGCCTCACCACGGAAGAAGGATCTGAATCTGAAATCAGCGTTACAGAGCGCGCAGGCCCGCCCTACCGAGGGCAGTTTATTGCAGCGTTCATGACGAATAACAACTTTGCGAATGATAACGATACGACTTATCACATTCCGCCCCAGCGCTGGCAGGATGGCAACTTTAACGGCGAAGCCAACGCCAACCGACTCCGGCCTGCGAATGATTCTGTTGACCCACCTGCAGGCATTACGCCAGAAGACTATGCCCTAGACCCGGTTCGGCTATTTACTGAAGATGAATCGGTCGCCCGTGGGATTGCCAATACTGCCCAGCAGGCAGCTCGCACTCCCAATTGGGATAACCGGCAGCTCGTACTCAATAACCAAGGTCGGCTGCGCACCCAGCAAGAAGAAGCGCCCTATGTGGATGACTCCTATCGGGCTGACAACCGCTACGGCCCCAAACCTCGCTATAACAACGCCATTTCTCTAGCCGATATCGGGGATGGCACTAGCCGCGCGCTCGGTCAACCCATTGCAGCAGCTGATTCTAGCTCGGCTCAGCTCACCACAATTAATCCACCCGCTGGCGGCGATGCGAGCGGTGTGGGCCTAGATGGATACTGGGAGCGCCGTGCCCGCGCTGAGGGGGTTCGTATTGTGGTGGGTCAGCGGCTAGAACTGGGCGACCCTGCTGGATGGGGTGGGTCTCTGCCTGCATTAGATGATGTGGGTCTGCTGCGAGAGCCCCTGCGTCCCTTTAGCTCGTGTTCTGAGAACTACGACAACCGAAATCTAAATATAGCAAACATTAACCGCTGCAACGAGTCACGTCAGCGCCGGACGCTCTGGGATAATTTAGCCGCAGTTCAGGCTACGGTCATCTATCACTCTGCATCGGGTACTCCCGATGTGCCGCTAGCCTGCCTTGCCACAACCGTCCATCCGGGTACCGCCGAAACCCTCGACCGCAGCTCAACGTTTGAAAATCTGGCCTATGGATTTGAAGGTGCTCTGAATGGGGGCTTTGGCACAGCTCAGCGGCGGCTGATTAGTGACTTTTTCAATGGCCGAGGCACCAACGGCTGGGAATATGCGTTTAATACTGCATGGCTTAACGACTACAACAACTCGAACTCAGCCATTCGGATTGCGCTGCAAAATTTGGCAAACCTAGCAGGCGACCCCAACGGCGGAGCGCCATCATTCCCACCGGTTCAAGATGGAACGGTTCATCCCTATCCTGCGACGTCGATGTATGGTGATTTTTCCATGCTTCGACGCGTGTTAGGGCTGCTTAATTCAACACCTTACGCCGCTCTCAGCCCGGCTGATAAATCAACCCTGCATACCTCCTCATGCATGATGGGGATGCTAGGGCACAACATTGCTTACCTTAATAATTTCACCCTAGCCAATGTGCCAGCAGCCCTTCGAGGCCGCACCAACATCCCGGCCGGAGAGCGCTATGAAGGGTTGCGGGGCATCATCCGTGCCTTTAGAGAAGGCGTCACGCCCCTAGGTGAAATTCGCATCCCCGACCCAGAAACCGGGCCGGTAGGACTACCCGGTCAACCCACACCGAATGCCTTTGAGCGCTCTGTTCGTGCGTTTGTGAATCAACCCGCCCGGCGCGATGAAATTAACCGAGACTTAATGAGTAGCCCCGTGGGCTTCTTTGACCCGGCCAATCCTAATCGTTGGGGGCCCAGCCAGCCTCAGATCTACGTGCGACTCATTCAGCGCTTGCGCGACGTGGCAGCAGACAATGGTGGCACCGTAGATGTAGGCACTGGGGTCAACCTCAAAACTTACACCGTAGAGCAACTTAACCAGATTCTGTCGCTGGCACAGTTCATCATCACGCGTGAGCAGGTGTCTCGCGATCGCATCTACGGGTTCCGAGGAGCTGGGGCCTCTGCCAACGACTCGGCAGAAATTTTCAACATCCCAGGAGGAACGCTTTACAACTGCCCTAGCTTTGCTCAGAATGCAGCCTCTTCTACAGCAGATGACCCGCTCTATGCATTGTGCTCTGTGCGGCCTCGCTATCCAACGCTATATAACCTATTCCCAGTGTTACCGGGAGGCATCGGTTCTACCCACGGTGAAACCTTCTATGCCGCCGGAGCGACTCCTGCCCTGGCAGCCCAGCCTGGCCTATCTCGGGATGACATTGATGCTCGCGATAACTACCTGCAAACCGTGAATAGCGGCGCAGTGTATGTGCATATCACACCAATATCTGTAGCGATCACACCTCGCAGCTTGGTGACGGATTTTGTGACGCCAGCGAACAACCTGATTGCGCCTGGCAACTTCACCGCTAACACCAATAGAGACAACCGTGTCAAAGCTTGTGTGGTGAGGGTTTGCAGTCGCGACACCCAAGGTCCAGGCTTTGCTGCCGTGGGCAACTACTGGCGAGTCGCGCTCAAAGACACGGCCCTGCTCAATGGTCGTGAAATGATGAGCCTGCGAGCCTTAAACGTTCACCTCAACATTATGAGGAACACGGCCTTCGCAGGGGGGCAGCGCTGGATGCCCGACAGCGGCATTATGTACGCCTTCCGTGAAGACTCAATGTCAGAACTGGGAATTGTGCGCCCCAGTTCTGGGGGCACTTGGGCGGCTTGTGGCACAGAACAAGCCCTGCGCACTACGGCCACCTGCCGGATGAACACGGCGGGCTCTGCGTTTGCCTCAACGGATCCTCCCCTGAATGCCGCCAATGCCATTTCGCCGAAACCCGTGGATTACCATGGTGACCCAGACCGGCGGGCCCACGGCTTCCGCCTCACAAAGGGTCCAGAATTGGTGCGTCCCAATGACAACGGTCGCGGATTGTCATTTGTTAGCGACAATGCTGTGTATGTGCAGGGCGACTTCAACCTGCACCGCACCGCAGGTGATATTCCCCTAGAGGAATTTCAGGGTGTTCTCGATCCTGCCTGGCCAGAAGCACAGTTCTACGCCAGAAACCAACTAGACAACCGCTTTGCCCGGCGTAACACCGACCGATGGCGCCCCAGCGAGATCCTGGCCGATGGGATCCACATCATCTCTGACAACTTCTGCGATGGCAGCATTGAAGATGCCTTTATGGTGCAGGGAGACAATACACCCATCAGTGCGCTATTTGGCGTTCTGGGCAATGATGCGTGGGGACGCTATGGGTGCACCATTGACAACATTCCTGCAGCATGGCGCAACGTTACCTCCTATCTGTCGCTCAACCGAATGAATGCGGCAGCGGTAATTCCAAGAAGCACCGTGCATCAACAGCCCATCGGTCGCTGGATGCGCAGCAACGTGGGAGACAGCATGTTATTTGCTCGCGGCTTGCCCGCAGGTCAGCAGTTTGTAGAAGGCAGTTCGCCGCTGGTGTTTACGCCCAACGGCAACCCGGTGCGGGCGAGAATTTTCACCAACACAGCCTGGGATGGTTTGCTTATTCAGAACAACGCGGCAGGTGTGACGCCTGGGGCAACCCCAGCGAAAGTGCAGTATGTTTACGCTGGTGGATATCTCAACTTTGGGCAGGCCCGCACTAATCTGCTGGCCAGACCCAACAACCGAGTCAACGCCATCATCGTCAGCGGCATTGTGCCGAGCCGAGCCCGGCAGTCTTATGGCGGGCTGCACAACTTCCCCAGATTCTTGGAGCGATGGAACACCGCTCAAGCAGCAGGTGGTGGTCAAGACGTGCCGCTATTTATGAGTGGCTCGCTGCTGCAGTTGAGCTTTAGCCAGCAGGCGACTGGCCCGTTTGACCAAGACGCCTGGGAAGTGGGGGCCAATACGGGTCCGGGTGAGACTCAAGCCTACTACTCGCCTCCGCTGCGGCGTTGGGGATATGATGTCGGGCTGCAATATGCCCCG
>JBGTOF010000131.1:0-9668 GCA_041742695.1 Elainellales cyanobacterium
GATTGATTGGGTTGCCGCTCCCTATTTTAAGCCCCGGATGTCATCGCTCGTCCCCAAGTAGCGGTAAAATTAGATGCCGATTATTCAGCCGAAGCAGACGATCCATGATTTCTAGCAACGACTTTCGTCCCGGTGTCAGCATAGTGCTTGATGGTTCCGTGTGGCGCGTGGTGGAGTTTTTGCACGTTAAGCCGGGAAAAGGTTCGGCGTTCGTGCGAACAAAGCTGAAAAACGCTCAGACTGGAGGCAACATGGAGCGTACATTCCGCGCGGGAGAAATGGTGCCCCAAGCAATCGTGGAAAAAAGCGCGATGCAGCATACCTATAAAGACGGTGACGATTACGTCTTTATGGATATGGAAACCTATGAAGAAGGGCGCCTGTCGGCGGCGCAAATCGGCGATCGCGTCAAGTACCTCAAAGACGGGATGGAGGTGAACGTGGTGCGGTGGGGATCGCAAGTATTGGAGGTGGAACTGCCCAACTCTGTGGTGCTCGAAATTACCGAAACCGATCCGGGCGTAAAGGGAGACACGGCCACCGGAGGCACGAAGCCTGCGACGCTCGAAACAGGTGCCATGATTATGGTGCCTCTGTTCTTGTCGGTTGGGGAAAGGATCAAGATTGATACCCGCAACGATACCTATCTGGGTCGTGATACATAGGTCAGGCGATCGCCCGCACATCTTTGAAGATGGGGCATCCGCGATGATCGGCGGGCTGAGTTGACGTTAGAGTAATGCTCGTTTGCTGGGCTAATGACTGTGGAACTGAATCTGAACGAACTTCGCGAACTGTTGGCGGTGCTGAGCCAGACAGAAATTGCGGAAATCACCTTAAAAAGTGGCGATTTTGAGCTGACGGTGCGGAAAGGAATCGCGCCACAGCCGGTGGTTTCTGCGTCTCCGGGGGCGATCGCCGCAGATATGTCAGCGCCGGTTATGGCACCCACGGCGCCTGCCAGTGCAACCCCGTCTAGCCCTCCCACCTCTATACACAACACCGATAGGTTGGTAGAGATTACCTCACCCATGGTGGGTACGTTCTACCGCTCGCCAGCGCCAGAAGAACCCGCGTTTGTGGATGTGGGCGATCGCATTCGACCCGGGCAAACCGTGTGCATCGTCGAAGCCATGAAGCTCATGAACGAAATTGATGCAGACGCAGGCGGCGAAATTGTTGAAATTTTAGTAGAGAATGGTCAACCAATAGAGTTTGGACAGGTGCTCATGCGGGTCAACCCGATTTAGCGCCTGCTGTTGCGGCACTTGGCGCGCTAGTTTGAGTGTTTAATCGTTAAACGACTAACGGCGCAGGGATAAGACCCCTGCGCCGTTAGTCGTTTAATGTATTGAGTCTCTTATCGAGACTATTCGGGCGATCGCATCGCGACGGGAACGGGCTGCACTTTAGGCGGCAGAGGTTCTACCGTAGGATCTGCAATCACATCAATCCCAGTCGACAGAATCATAGATTGCAGCATCGCTGTGCGCTCTACAGAGTTATTTACCAATGTAAAGAGAGGGTTTGACAGAATCCCCGCGAGCGATGTCGTGACTAAGGCCAGCACAATGCCAATCTGCAGGGGGCGCATTCCAGGCAGCGTCCAACGAATTTCCGGGTAATTAATCACCGATTCCGACATTTCGTCAGGCTCCTTTACCACCATCATCTTCACCACACGAATGTAGTAGTAGATAGAAATCACACTGGTCACCAGACCCACTAACACTAGGCTATAGGCTCCCGCTTGCCAGCCAGCCCAGAATAGATACATCTTGCCAAAAAAGCCAGACAGTGGCGGAATGCCACCCAGAGACAGCAAGCAAATGCTGAGTGCCAACGTTAATAGCGGATCTTTCTGATAGAGGCCGCTGTATTCCGTAATTTCGTCAGTGCCCGTCCGTAAGCTGAACAAAATCACACAGGCGAACCCGCCCAGGTTCATGAACAAGTAAATCAGTAGGTAAAACAGCATGCTGGAGTAGCCCGCTTGGGTACCCACAATCAAGCCAATCATCACAAATCCAGCCTGCCCAATGGAGGAATAGGCCAGCAGTCGCTTCATACTGGTCTGCGCTAGCGCCACCACGTTTCCCAGAACCATGCTCAGCACTGCCAGTGCCGTCAGCACAAATTGCCACTGATCAGATACCAGCGGGAATGCCACGACCAGCAATCGCACTGCCAGCGCAAACCCTGCCGCCTTTGAACCGACTGAGAGAAACGCGACCACCGGGGTCGGAGACCCTTCATACACGTCTGGAGTCCACTGGTGAAACGGCACTGCTGCAATCTTGAAAGCAATACCCGCAATCACAAACACCAGCGCAATCAGCAGCGCTAGAGAATCTTCTAAGCCGTTGCTGAGAATGCTTGCCGTAATCGTGGTTAGCCGCGTTTCGCCCCCAGAGAGGCCATAGAGCAGCGACACACCATACAAGAAAATGGCTGAACTGGCTGCCCCAATCAGCAGATACTTTAGAGCCGCCTCATTAGAGCGCGGATCTCGCTTCATATAGCCCGTTAAAAGGTAGGAGGAGATGCTGAGAGTCTCTAAAGAGACATAGATGATCACTAACTCCTCAGCCCCAGAGAGGATCATGCCCCCTAGCGTAGCGGTCAGCAAGATGACCATGAATTCAGCCAGAGAGGTGCCTGACTGCTCTACATAGCGCACTGACATCAAAATGGTGAAGAGGGCAGAGAGGGCAATGATGGCTCGAAAAATGACGCTGAGATCGTCGCCGTTAAATTCACCAAAGAACGAAATCGGGTTGGCAATATCCCACTGTAGATAGAGGGCCGCAATCGCTGCCGATAAACCTGCGATCGCCACATAAGGCGTCCACTTAACGGAGCTGCGTCCCACAATCAGGTCACCTACCAAAACCAGCAGCAGCGTCACAATGACAATGCCTTCGGGCACGATGGTTCCGGCATTAAGCTGGGTAGCTAGACTGGATAAATCCATAGGTAGTTCCAAACACTCAGGCCAACGATTCAACACACATCAACGCGCAGACAGGGATCGCCGCTCCAGATGCCGCACCAGCAAATGAGAGGGTAGCGATGCAAGGGCGATCGCCCAAAACATTATCATAGGTTGCAACCTTTGTCCTGTTGCAAAGGTCGTAGCAGCGTCATTCAGGGGTCGCCGCTCAGCCTACAAGATTCACCAAAGATTACAAGACCCGTTAGCAAACCTTCCACTTAGCCTATTAGCCATTGACCCGTTGAGCTGCTTAACCTAACGCAATGCCAATTCAGCCCCTGTCAAATTCCTTTGAAAACTGGGAAACCTGCTCCTAGAGCATCATAGCGCGCAACGTCATGCAGCACTTTGAATTTCACCCTTGAGAGCCCGTTTATGCATAAAGTTGTGACCTAATCACGACCAAATTTTGTACCAGCAGCTAGCGCAATGGTGGTCAGAGGTGCTAAGACTACGAAATAGGGTTTAATCGAATGCAGCGTCAAGTTCCAGAAAGACCGTCCTCTTCATGACTATTACAGCGCCATGCATCGACCTGAGGCCTTTACTAAATCTGCTGCTCTACCCCTTCTTTATATAATGTCTAGACTAATCGAGCATCTCCCTCATTGCTTCGCCAATACGCTTTAGATTGTGAGGATTGCTGCGAACGGTCGAGTCATTGCGTCCCTGTTCCCTGTTGCCGTCTATAACCCTGAACCGCATCAAGAGTTATGTCCACACTTGTTATTGTTGAGTCGCCGACTAAAGCCAAGACCATCCGAGGATACCTGCCACCCGGCTATCGGGTCGAGGCATCGATGGGCCATGTGCGAGATTTGCCCCAGTCAGCCAGCGACATTCCCGCTGCAGTCAAAGGGCAAGACTGGGCCAAAATTGGCGTGAATGTGGATGCTGACTTTGAGCCTCTCTACATCGTCCCCCAAGATAAAAAGAAGGTGGTCAAAGCCTTAAAAGACGCGCTGAAGGATGCGGACGAGCTGGTGCTGGCCACAGACGAAGACCGCGAGGGAGAAAGCATTAGCTGGCACCTGCTGCAGGTGCTTAAGCCCAAGGTTCCGATCAAGCGCATGGTCTTTCATGAAATTACCGAATCTGCTATTCAAGATGCGCTGTCTAATTGCCGCATGGTAGATGAACAGCTTGTGCGGGCGCAGGAAACCCGGCGTATCTTGGATCGGTTGGTGGGGTACACGCTATCGCCCTTGCTATGGAAGAAAATTGCCTGGGGGCTATCGGCAGGGCGGGTGCAGTCGGTGGCAGTGCGGCTGTTAGTGCTGCGTGAGCGGCAGCGACGGGCCTTCCGAAAGGGCAGCTATTGGGATCTGAAGGCGCTGCTGAGCCAATCCGACACACCGTTTGATGCCAAGTTAGTCACGCTGGGCGGTACCCGTATTGCTACAGGGTCAGACTTTGATGAAGCCACTGGGCAGGTTATTGCGGGGCGAAATGTGCTGCTACTGGGTGAAGAAGAGGCGCGATCGCTCCAGGATCGGCTTCAACAAAGCACTTGGACTGTGGCGAGCCTGGATGAGCGCCCCTCTACCCGCAAGCCCTCACCCCCCTTTACCACCTCAACCCTCCAGCAAGAAGCCAACCGCAAGCTACGTTTCTCAGCCCGAGACACCATGCGTGTGGCTCAAAGCCTCTATGAGCAGGGCTACATAACCTACATGCGTACGGACTCAGTACACCTATCGCAGCAGGCGATCGCCGCTGCGCGATCGTGTGTAGAGACCAAGTATGGCACCGACTACCTTAGCCCCCAGCCGCGTCAATACACCACAAAGAGCAAAGGTGCACAAGAAGCGCACGAGGCCATTCGCCCGTCGGGGACTAGCTTTCGCACACCGCAGGAAACCGGGCTGTCGGGCCGAGAGCTCAATTTGTATGACCTGATTTGGAAGCGCACCGTTGCGACCCAGATGGCAGAGGCGCGCCAAACCCACATCACCATTAACCTAGAGGCTGAAGACGCTGGCTTCCGCGCTACCGGCAAGCGGATTGATTTTCCGGGTTTCTTCCGGGCCTATGTAGAAGGATCAGACGATCCCGATGCAGCGCTGGAGAGCCAGGAGGTAGTCCTGCCCCCGCTGCGCGTTGGGGATCACCCGTCGTGTCAAGAGTTGGAGGCGATCGCCCACGAAACGCAGCCCCCCGCCCGCTTTACAGAAGCCACCCTGGTCAAAACGCTAGAAAGCGAAGGCATTGGTCGCCCTAGCACCTACGCCAGCATTATCGGCACCATCATTGACCGAGGCTATGCCCAAATGGCAAACAATAGCCTCATCCCCAGCTTTACCGCTTTCGCGGTCACTAGCCTGTTAGAAAACTACTTTCCCGACTTGGTCGATACCAGTTTCACCGCTCGGATGGAGCGAACCCTAGACGATATCTCGACCGGTGAAGCTGAGTGGCTCCCCTACCTAAAGGAGTTTTATCTGGGTGAGCTGGGACTGGATACCCAAGTTAAGCAGCAAGAAACTCAGATCGACCCTAGCGAAGCCCGCACGATTAATCGAGAAGGGCTGGAAGTGAAGGTGCGGATTGGTCGCTATGGCGCTTACATCGAAACCGATGGAGAAGAAGGCCCCGTCAAGGCGACCATTCCTCAAGACTTAACCCCCTCTGACCTTGACCCCAGCCAAGTCGAAGTGCTGCTGCGGCAGAAGACCGAAGGCCCCGATAAGGTCGGCCTTCATCCGGATACAGGAGAGCCCATCTATAAGCTGATTGGCCCCTACGGCCCCTATGTGCAGCTCGGCGACGAAGCCGAAGACAACGCCAAGCCCAAGCGCGCCTCGCTGCCCAAGGGCGTCAAGCTAGACGACGTAACCATTGAGATGGCGGTAGGCCTGTTGGCCTTGCCGCGCACCTTGGGCCTCCATCCCGAGACCGAAGGCCGAGTGCAGGCGGGACTAGGACGGTTTGGCCCGTTTGTGGTGCATGCCAAAGGGCCCGAGGGGAAGCCCGAATATCGCTCGATCAAGGGTGAGGATGACGTGCTGACCATCACGCTAGAGCGGGCATTGCAACTGCTCGCAGAGCCCAAAACCGGTCGAGGTCGGCGGTCTTCCACTCCATTGAGAGAACTGGGTGCCCATCCAGAGGATGGCGAACCGGTGAATATTTACAAAGGGCCCTATGGGACCTATATCAAGCATGGCAAGGTGAATGCGTCGTTGCCAGAAGGTGAAACCGTGGAGTCGGTTTCGCTAGAGGCTGCAGTGCAGGCGATCGCCGCTAAGGCCAGCACCAAAAAAACAGGTCGCTCTACGAAGAAGACTGCGGCCAAATCGACCACAAAATCGACTACCAAGTCCACACGGAAACCGACGGCTAGCACCACGAAAAAAGCCACCAAGTCCACCGCAAAATCAGCACCTAAGGCAACAACCGCAAAAAAATCCACCCCAAAATCCACGACTGCGAAAAAAGCCACCGGAAGTAGCACGCGGCAAACAAGCTCAAAATCGGCAGCCAAATCAAGCAGCACTGGTAGCTCCACTAAAGCCAGCGCTCGTCGCAAAGCCGCAGACCAGCCGGACACCGATGCGTAAGGCCTTGCGGCAGCCATCGACTCCAAGCGTGGGTAGGCAGAGCGATCGCTCTACCTATCCCCGCTCTTTTATGCCCAGTGCGGCAAGCGCCACCGCAGCCAGCGCTATAGAATTTGGAAGATGGCAACGATTCAGGAAAAGGGCATGGACATCAGAACCGGATTGGTCGACACCGTAGGGAAAACCCCACTCATCCGCCTCAATAGCTTTTGTGACGAAACCGGCTGTGAAATTTTAGGCAAGGCAGAATTCCTCAACCCTGCCGGCTCTGTCAAAGATCGCGCGGCTCTCTACATTATTGAAGATGCGGAGAAGAGGGGGTTACTGAAGCCCGGTGGCACGGTGGTAGAAGGCACGGCTGGCAACACCGGCATTGGACTGGCCCACATCTGCAACGCCAAGGGCTCTCACTGCCTGATCGTGATTCCCGAAACCCAGTCTCAGGAAAAGATCGACCTGCTGCGAGCCCTCGGGGCTGAGGTTCGCCCCGTTCCCGCCGTGCCTTACCGCGATCCCAATAATTTTGTGAAGCTCTCTGGCAAGATTGCCGCCGAAATGGACAACGCCATCTGGGCTAACCAGTTCGACAACCCAGCAAACCGACTCGCCCATTACGAAACCACCGGGCCTGAACTTTGGGCACAAACAGACGGCAACATTGATGCATGGGTGTCTGCCACGGGTACAGGCGGCACCTATGCTGGAGTGACCCAGTTCCTAAAAGAGAAGAACCCAACCGTCAAATGTGTGCTGGCAGACCCGATGGGCAGCTCTCTCTACCACTATTTCAAAACAGGGGAGTTTAAGAGCGAAGGCAGCTCTGTGACCGAAGGCATTGGCACCAGTCGTCTTACCGAGAATCTCAAGGGTGCCCCGGTAGACGAGACTGTGCAGGTAGATGATGCCGAAATGCTGCGAGTGGTCTATCAACTGCTGCGGCGCGATGGGCTGTTTATGGGGGGCTCAGTGGGCATCAATGTGGGCGCCGCAGTGGCGGTGGCAAAGCAAATGGGGCCAGGGCACACCATTGTGACCATTTTGTGTGATAGCGGCGCTCGCTATCAGTCGCGGTTATACAATCCCGAATGGCTCGCCAGCAAAGGGCTTTTAGTCCCCGGGCTCTAACCCCTAGGGCTGGGGGCTGTCCCTTCTTTGTCTGGGGTGGGAATGATGGAGAAAGGAGCGATCGCCCCTCTAGACGCTGACATCCGCAATCGCGCCAGAGCGAGGACAGACGGCTTGCCCCGTACTTACAATCCCTGATATCACCCTGCCTTCGACCTGATCCCCAGGGCGATCGCTCTAGCGTCCCAGTCCATTGGTTCCTCGCTGCGCTATGCCCAGACCCACAGCCAAAATTCAGCCCCCTTTAAAATTCATTCCGCCACGATTTAACCCGTGGGTCTGGCGTTTGGTGCAGCTGCTGTTGCCATTGCGCATGCGCTATATTAGCCAAATTTCACAAGTTAGTGTAACCCATGGCGATCGCCTAGTTGACCTATACCGTGACTTTCAGGCAGAAAAAATTCGATTTTTGATGGCCTTTCGCCATCCCAGCGTCACAGATCCCGAATGCCTGTTTCGACTGCTGTCCCACGATGTGCCCCAAGCGGCACGCCAACAGGGAATTTCCCTAACCCAACCGGTTCATTCGCATTTCATTTACGATCGCGGCATCCCGCTGTGGGCAGGGCCGGCAGTGGGTTGGCTTTATGCGCGACTAGGCGGCATTCCCATTAAGCGCGGCAAAGTCGATACACCCAGCTTGCGCAGTATTCGGCAGCACTTTGCCCAAGGGCGGTTTCCGATGGCGGCTGCCCCCGAAGGTGCTACCAATGGCCACAACGAAATTGTCAGCCCGATTGAACCCGGCATGGCTCAGTTCGGCTTTTGGTGCGCTGAAGATTTAGAAAAGGCAGGCCGTACAGAAACCGTATGGATACTTCCCATCGGCTTGCAGTATCAGTTCATCACGCCGCCCTGGAGCGCCCTAGAGCGACTCCTGAGTGAGCTAGAGCAGGCCAGCGGCATTGCTCCCCACCCCGCTCTAGACTTGCGAGATGGCGTAGACCCGACCCATCGGCAGCAGACTGTTCTCTATGGACGATTACTCCGCTTGGGTGAGCACCTATTGCAGTTGATGGAGCAGTTCTACACCACGTTTTACCATCAATCCCTGGCGCCCCCGGCAACACTGACAAACCGCACATTTGCACCTGGAGATGGAGATAGAGATGGAGAGCCGACGGGTGAACCCATAGACCGCGCGAGGGATGAAGACGACGATCTCAATTCCCTTGACCCTAACTCGACGCTGCGATCGCGCCTACAAACCTTACTCAATACAGCCCTCACTGTAGCAGAAGAATTTTTTGGCATGACGCCTAAGGGCAGCTTCACCGATCGCTGTCGCCGCATCGAGCAGGCCGCCTGGGACTGGATCTATCGAGAAGATTTAAAGCAAACGGACGGCATGGCTCCAGTTGAGCTGGGGCTGGCGAATCGCATTGCCGAAGAAGCCGACCTCCGCATCTGGCACATGCGGGTCGTTGAAACCTTTGTCAGCGTTACTGGCTATTACGTTAAAGAAAAACCCACTGCTGAGCGCTTTGCAGAAACGTTGCTGCTGGTGCGAGATGTGGTGATGCGGCTTAAAGGGGATGACCCATTGCCGCAGCCCAAACTCGGGCAGCGCCGTGCCTACATCACGATTGGGGAGCCCCTATCCATCAGCGATCGCCTGCCAGACTACCGCAAAAATCGAAAAGGGGCGATCGCCGCCTTCACCCAAGACTTACAAACGGCACTAGAGTCCATGATTCTGCCTTAGCCCTCCCGTCAACGGCGAGATGAAGAGGGGCGATCGCCCCTGGCAATAAAACTTAATAGCTTAAATCTCGCAAACGCCTTGGAGAGCGCCACCTTTCGCTCCATAATGGGGTTACTTCTTTTACATGAGCATCATGGGTTTGCTACTCATGCGTTGAGCTTCATCGGAAGTTCGTCGAATCAGCAAGCCCCGTCCATGCATCATATTCATTCATTAAGGAAGAATACTCATGGTTCAACGCGGTTCCAAGGTTAAAATCCTTCGCAAAGAATCCTACTGGTTT
>JBGTOF010000137.1:0-19750 GCA_041742695.1 Elainellales cyanobacterium
TGGATCCTCGCCTGCAGTTTGCCGGGCTGGTGCTGAATCAGGTGGGGAGCGATCGCCATCTCGATCTACTGCAATCGGCACTGGAACCGCTGGGGCTGCCGATTTTAGGCGTACTGCGGCGAGATGGGGCGATCGCCATCCCCGACCGCCACCTGGGCCTCATTCCCACCGGAGAACTGCCCCATCTAGATCCGCTGATCGATCGCTTAGCCCACTTGGGAAACACCTGCTTTGATTGGGATGCGCTGTTGCCCTGGTTAACCACCCCAGCCCCAGCCCAGGGGGGCAGCAGTGCTTCCAGTCTGGGGTCGGGGATGAATGGAACGCGACTGCACACGACCCACGACGATGCCTCACGTCTCCCCGCTCCTCGGATTGCGATCGCCCAAGATGCCGCCTTCAACTTTTATTACGCGGATAATCTGGATCTGCTGCGGGAGCTAGGAGCGGAACTCTTGCCTTGGAGCCCTTTACGGGATGAGGAATTGCCCCAGGGAACGCAGGGGCTGTACTTGGGTGGGGGGTTTCCTGAGGTGTTTGCGGCGGAACTTTCGGAAAATCATCCGGCGCGGCAGGTGGTGCGCACGGCAGTGTGTGCAGGCCTGCCCACCTACGCAGAGTGTGGTGGCCTAATGTATTTGTGTGAGGGCATTGTGGATTTTGAGCAGCGGCGGCATCCCATGGTGGGAGCGCTACCGACCGAGGCAACCATGGGCAAACGGCTGACGCTAGGCTACCGGCAGGCGATCGCCCACCTCGACAGTCCCTTAGTGAAAACGGGCGATCACCTCTGGGGGCATGAGTTTCACCGCTCGACGTTGGATGCCGTGCCAGATGCGCCGCTATTCACCCTTCAGAGCTACGATGGGCAGCCGTTGGGCGTTGAGGGCTGGCAGCAGCAGCAGGTGCATGGGTCTTATGTGCATCTGCATTGGGGCGATCGCCCCGACCTGCCGCAGCGGTTCCTCAACCACTGCGCCCGCTACCAACCGGGTTCTATAGCCACCCGTTCCGCGCCCCCCAGCTCTATTGCTAATCGCAGTTCAGGTTAGGACGGTTGTGGGGCACCGCGTCGCGCGAGGCCGAAATAACTTGATGGAATTGACATTGATTTGAGTTTAGTCAGTCTATCGCTGCCAACCCAATCACCTTAGACTCGTGCTGTTGTAATGCTGCTAGCACATTAGCAGCAGGAGCCGTCCATCCCACAATGCCGCTTTGTGCCCGCATCATTTCTAGCGTCGCCTGCTTAAATTCAGGGAAATAGCTCTCGGTGCAGTCCTCTACCATCAGGCATTCATAGCCCCGATCATTGGCCTCGCGCATGGTGGTTTGCACGCAGACTTCTGTGGTCACACCGGTTATTAGCAGATGCGTGATGCCCTTCTCCTGCAAAATTTCTGCCAGCGGCGTGGCATAAAATGCCCCCTTGCCCGGTTTGTAAATCACCGTTTCATGGGGCAGTGGTGCGAGTTGCGGGATGATACCATTGCCCGGTTCACCCTTCACCAAAATGCGACCCATGGGGCCGCGATCGCCAATCTTCAGGTCACTCTTGCCCCGGTGCAGCTTCGACTCAGGACAATCCGACAAGTCTGCCTGATGGCATTCAACCGTGTGGATGACCAAGAGACCTCGCGATCGAAACTCGGCCAATAGCTGCTGTAGCGTGGGTACAATCCCCTGCAGTCGCATTACATCATTGCCCAGCGCATCCCCAAATCCACCAGGCTCCAAAAAATCGCGCTGCATATCGATAATCACCAGCGCCAGGTGATGCAAGTCATCTGGCAACGCATAGTCGTAGGGCAGAGCAGAAATATTCATAGGTGAAAGCTCAAGACGAAGGGCTAAAACACGGCGATAGATGGGAACGCTAAATCAGAGATTTTTTGAAAACTGAGCAGCATTCTATGCAGAGTGATTTGAAGCAGCGGACGAAAGCGTTTGCGCTACGCATTATTCGGGTGTATGGGGCGCTGCCATCTTCTAATCAAGCGGCTCAGGTGATTGGTGAGCACCTGCTGCACAGCGGAACATCGATCGGGGTTCATTATCGAGAAGCAAGCCGAAGCCGAAATCGAACTGAGTGCATTAACAAGCTAGAGGCAGGCTTGGGCGATCTAGAAGCAACCGCATATTGGCTAGAGTTGCTGATTGAAGCAGACCTGTTTGAAGCTGCGCAGCTCCACAAACTGCTCAACGAAATTGACGAGTTGGTGGGTGTATTTAACACCTATGTTCAACGCGCTAAGGGTCAAGCTAAGCAGCCCGCTCCGCGCTAGCCTACGTGGTGAGCTGGGTTCTTGCTAATGACCTGCCATACTCCGACCAATGGTTGCAAAATCTGCATTGGCGATCGCACTTTCATACACAAACTTTCCTTCACTGAGCACAACGATCCGATCTGAAAGCTTCAACAACTCATCTAAATCTTCGCTCACTAACAGCACCGCGACGCCGCGATTTCGGGCTTCCACAATTTGAGTGTGAATAAAGTCCACCGCGTTAAAATCTAAGCCAAAGCACGGGTTCGCCGCAATCAATAAATTGATGTGATCTTCTGATAACTCTCGTGCCAGCACCGTTCGCTGCACATTCCCCCCCGATAGGTTGCCGACAGGGGTATCAGGCGAGGGCGTCTTAACTGAAAATTGCTCGATTAAGCCCACTGCCGCACGTCGAATTGCATTCAGCAACAGTAAAATTCCCTTTGACTGGGGCGGTTTATCAAACGTTCGCAGCGCCATGTTTTCAGCCACACTCATATGCGGCACACAGGCATTCCGTAGGGGTTCTTCTGGTAGTGCAAATACTTTGTGCTTTGCCATCTCCGATCGCGTTGCTCCATAGGGCTCACCATTCACCTCAATGGTGCCTCCGGTGGGCTGCCGCTGGCCCGCTAACACTTCCACTAGCTCTCGCTGGCCGTTCCCCGAAATTCCCGCAATCCCCACAATCTCACCACTGTGCACGGTTAGATTGACGCTGCACACCGCTTCCACGCCATTGTCTTTGTCGGCTTGAAGGTTGTGAACCTCAAGCACCGAAGCCGGATCGCCGTGAACTGTTTTATTGACTGGGGTGGGGTCTTTTTTCTCACCCATCATCATTTCGGCCATGTCAGCAATGGTCAAATCTTTGACCCGACCGACCCCAGCAAACTTGCCCTTGCGCAGGATCGTCACCTCATCGACAAAGGCCATGACCTCTCGGAATTTATGCGAGATCATGAGCACGCTCAAGCTCCCAGCCGTCACCTGCTCACGCAGCAACCCCAGCACCTCATCGGCTTCAGCAGGGGTGAGCACCGACGTCGGCTCATCCAAAATCAAAATGCGCGTGTTGAGGTAAAGCTGCTTGAGGATTTCCAGCTTTTGCTTTTGCCCAGCGGCAAGCTGAGCAATGGGAATATCGAGTGGCACCTGAAACGGCGAACGGCTCATAAACGCCTGAAGCCCTTCCATTTCAGCCTTCCAGTTGATGATTTTGGTGCTGTCGTAGCGAGAGAGCACCAGATTCTCGGCAACAGTCATGGCTGGCACCGAGGTAAAGTGCTGATACACCATGCCAATTCCATAGCGGTGGGCATCACGGGGATTGTCGATCTGCACGACCTGACCATCCACGCGAATTTCGCCCTTGGTTGGCGCATAAAAGCCCATGACGCATTTTACCAACGTGCTTTTTCCGGCCCCGTTCTCACCGAGGAGTGCGTGAAAGGTGCCGGGCTTGAGGTGCAACGATACGTTGTCTAGGGCAACTAAGCTGCCAAATTGCTTGGTCATTCCTACCACCTCAAGCTCGTGAGGACGGTTGAGGATTTCGGCAATGCGGGTTTCAATTGCGGTTGTCATGGGTTACTTAGGGTGTAGATGAGAAGGAAAGGAAGGAAAGAAAGGGAGCCGAATTCAAGTCTCTACTCCCCTCTGGGCTACTAAGTACACATAAGTCCTCAAAGTAGACCTTTCCGGGTATTGATCCCCCCTAGCCCCCCTTAGAAAGAGGGGAACTGGATTCTAAGTCCCCCTTTTTAAGGGGGACTTAAGGGAAGTCTCCCAGGATGTGGCCGATGACAACCAGATCTGTGTACTTATTAGCTCCTTTAGGAGAGGGATTTAGGGTGGAGGTGCGGAGCGGCTTATCTATGGGTGGGCGATAAAAACGGGATGCACCCGATACGGCTTCATTTACCGCTCCAGTGAATCACTCGTTTTTCAAACACGAGGAAAAGCATGTTCAATGCGTAACCGAGAAGACCTGTAATCAAGATAGAGGCGTACATATCTTTCACGTTAAGCACTTGTTGGGCATCAATAATTCGCTTCCCCAATCCTTGGTTCGTGCCGATAAACATCTCTGCCACAATGACGATTACCAGCGCAATGCTGATTCCGCTTCTCAGCCCAATAAAGGTTTGCGGCATGCTTTCCCAGAGCAACACGTCTCGGAAGGTTTGCCAGCGGTTGGCACCCATCACTTTGGCGGCTAAGATGCGCGATCGCTTGGCGTTAATCACCCCGTAGGCGCTATTGAATAGGATTAATAACAGAGCGCTGAATGCCGCAATGATCACTTTAGAGAAGTCAGACACCCCAAAAAATAGAATGAACATGGGAATGAGCGCACTGGCAGGTGTTGAGCGAAAAAAATCAATCAAAAACTCAACGCTGCGATACAGCCGTTCAGAACTGCCTAAGGCTACGCCTAGCGGCACGCCAATGATGGCGGCAATGATGAAGGCTTCGAAGGTGCGGAGAACAGTGGCCCCAAAGTCTGTCAACATGTTGCCGGTAATGGTGGCTGACACCAGTTGCACTAAGGTGTCGAATGGGGTGGGTAATAGAACTTGATTCACCCAGCCAGATACCGCAATGAGCCACCATACAGCAAACAGCAGCACGACACCCAATAGCGGCAGGAGGCGCTCAACCCAGAGGCCCAAGGAACTGATAGAGAAAGAGGGCGATCGCCCCGTTTGTGTAATCATTTCCGCATCTCCTCCTGAAAGATATCGAGACAGTGGCGACTCACGCTGATAAACTCGGGCGACGAGAGCGTATCGGGGGTGCGCGGTCGAGGGGCATCAAAGGGAACGCGGGCCACCAAGTGGGTGGGGCGTTTGCTCAGCAGCAAGACTGTATCTGCTAGATACACTGCCTCTTCTAAGTTGTGCACCACCATCAGCATAGGCAGGTTGGCGGTCATAAAAATTTCTTGGAGCTTGTCGCGCACAAACAGGGTGGTTTCAAAATCGAGGGCTGAAAATGGCTCATCTAAAAACAGCACCTCTGGGTCGGCCACCAGCGCCCGCAGAATTGAAATTAGCTGCTGTTGCCCACCCGAAAAGCTGTAGGGATAGCGTTTGAGATCGAGCCGAATGTTGAAGGTTTCGATTAGCTGTTCGACGCGATCGCGACAGTCTCGCTCGCTCATTCCCTTCACCTTCAGCGGATAGGCAATATTGTTAAACGCGCTCATCCAGGGAAATAGAGAGTCGCGATAGTTTTGAAACACATAGCCAATGCGCGATCGCCGCATGGGTTTGCCGTTGATCAAAATGGTGCCCCGGTCAAAGGGAATGAGGCCGCTGATCATATTAATCAACGTTGATTTACCACAACCATTGGGCCCAAAAATAGATACAAATTGGTGGTTCGGCAACGTCAAATCAAAGTCCTCATACAGCACCTGTCCACTAAAGGATTTGCACAACCCTTCAATTTGGACACAGGCATCTGGCGGTGCAATTCGGGTGTGAGCATCAACCTCAACCATAGAACCTCTAAAAAACCACAAGGGGCAACGACCCTACAGCCCTAACGCTGCTTCGCAAAACTTCGGCGCGACCTGTACTCTAGGCAGGCTTATAAATCAGTGCTGCCACATCAACGGTTTTAGAAAACACGTCTGACTCGGTCATGAAGTCAAAAAAGGCTTGGAAATACTCCAAATCTTCGGGAGTGAACTCGTCAAACATGGTGTAACCCACTAAGGGGACTTTATCCACTAGGTCGCCCTCAATGGCGGTGTAGCCCACCAGATATTGGCGCGTTTCATCGGGATTCGCGCGAATGTCTGCGATCGCGCGGCGATAGGCTTCAGCGTAAGTTTTGGCGGCTTCGGGATAGGCGTCGATGAACTGAGTGGACAGGGTGGCTGAGCCGCCAAACCAGGGTGCTTTTGAGTCGCCCAAAATGTAGGTTGACACTACGCCATTTTCTAAAATGCGGGTCAGGCCATTCATTTCCCCGACGGTGCCTGTGGGCTCTAGGGTATAGGCTGCGTCAATCTGCCCCGATTCCAGCGCGGCTACGTGCTGGCGAATTTCAAGCTGTTGCACTTCGATCCCCTCAATCCCATTCGCCTTTAGCACCGCTTCGGCAATGACCTTGTTTTGGGCACCGGGGCCGCTCGCAACGCGCTTGCCCGCTAAATCGGCGATGGATTGGATGGGGCTATCCTTGGCTACAATGAATTGCTCAAGTTTGAGGTCAACATTGCTCGGGTTGGCCGCCAAGATTTTGAACAGGCCGGGCGATGCGATTTCGGCCAATCCCAACGCGCCTGACGCGGTGCCGTTGCCAGAGCCCTGCAACCGACCCGCGATAATGCCTTCTGCCACCTGTTGAGCGGAGGCAAATTTCACCGCTTCTACATCCAATCCCGCGTCCTTAAAGTAGCCCTTTTCAACGGCCATAAATAACGGTAAACCCGCCGCAACAGGCCAGAACCCAATCGAAATTTTGCCAGGGTCTGCTCCGCCTGTGTCCGTTGTGGCCACGCCTGCCTGGGTGGTATCGCTCGATGCGTTGACGCATCCATGAAGAGTGGCGGCGATCGCTGCTCCTGCACCAAATTCCAAAAATCGACGACGACGAATGTTCATAGAGTTATCCTTGTTTTATCCTTCTGAAATGGCTTCAACGAACGCGTACGAATCAGCAACTGCACCAAACACACCGCCCTGCATCTTTACCATTTTGAGTGCGGCTAAGTGATTGCTATAGTCAGTCGCCCCTGTACAGTCCGAGAGCAATAAACATTCATAGCCGCGATCGTTAGCGTCGCGCATGGTTGTGTGAACGCACACATCTGTGGTGATACCGGCGAGAACGATATTCTGAACGCCCTTGCGCATGAGAACGAGATCCAAATCGGTGGCATAGAAGGAGCCTTTGCCGGGCTTGTCTATCACCACTTCATCCGGTAGTGGGGCAAGCTCGGGAATGATGTCCCAGCCGGGTTCACCCCGCACCAAAATCTTGCCGCAGGGGCCAAGGTCGCCAATGCCAGCCCCAATCTGGCGCGATCGCCAGCGTTTGTTTTCGGGCAAGTCAGACAGATCGGGCCGGTGCCCCTCCCGAGTGTGCATCACGTGATAGCCCTCCGCCCGTGCTACGGACAGCACCTTGGCAATGGGTTCAATGGGCAATCGAGTTAGCGACAGGTCATAGCCCATGCAGTCCACATAGCCGCCTTTGCCACAAAAATCGGTTTGCATGTCGATGATCAGCAGCACCGTATTCTCAGGCCGCAGGTCGCCGTTATAGGGATAGGGATATGGATCCGCCTCGACAAATCGCCCCATGACTACCCTCCAATTTGGGTTGAAATATTAGTCAGCCGCTCTTGCCCGCGGTAGTCGCGCGTCGGGGCAGGAAAGCCACAGCTTGTGCCGTCTTGATGAATGACCTCAGCCTCCCAAGGCAGGCGATAGTTGCCCGCCACCAAGTCTTGCATGTAGGTATAGGGGCAATCTTGCGCGCCACCTTTGACAGCAACATAGCCGCGATGCCCAAACTGGTAAATGTTGTTCTCTACGCTCCAGTGGTTGCGAGCTTCGCGCACGAGGTCAGGCCGCAGTTCGGCGGTGATGATCTCATCCGGGCGATGGCTGCCCATCACCAGCGGTGTGCCGTCAAAGTTGACAAACATTCCTTCGCCCATGGAGTCGAAGGTGCCATCGCTGCCGCACATGCAGACCGATGCGGTGTAAATCAGATTGCAAAAGGCGTTGGTCTGATTGGTGATCTGCCAGCTGTGGCGAATGGGAGCCGTGTAGCCTGCGGTCCGAATCATGATGTCTGCCCCTTTATAGGCGCATTCCCGCGCCATCTCAGGGAACATGCCATCGTGGCAGATAATGAGTGCGAGCTTGCTGCCGTTGGGGCCATCGCACACAGGGATGCCCAAGTTCCCCGGTTCCCACGGCTCTACGGGCACCCACGGGTGCAGCTTGCGATAGTACAGCCGCAGCTCGCCGTGGTCATCCAAAATAATGCCGCTGTTGTAGGGGTTGCCGTCGGGGTTGAATTCCATCAGGGAAAAGCAGCCCCAAATGTGGTTGTCGCGGCAGGCCTGACTAAACGCGGCCACCTCTGCCCCATCCAGCCGACACATAATGTCGGGGTTGGTATCCATCGACAGCCCATGCAGTGAATATTCAGGAAACACCACCAGATCCATCGTGGGCATGTTGCGTCGGGCCTTGGCGACCATGTCGCAAATTCGTTGAGTCTGTGTTGCCACGTCGTCGGGGGTGACTACGTTGGGCAGTTGCAGCTGCACCATCCCGAGCACGACTCCGTTGGGAGATTTGTTTAAGCCACCCAGTCCAGACATTGTGGTTATCCTCGTCTTTATTCTTGAGATATTTCTAAAACCGATGCGCTAATCCTGACTTGTTGCGCGTTTGGCGCGTTTCTTACGCTCGACCTTGGCTGTCAGTGCCAAGGGCCCCCGGTGCGCCCAAGAGCGATCGCCGAGGCGAGCAGGTGACCACCATAATCAACAGCGTCAGAATGTAGGGTGCAGCGTTGAACAGGTAGTAGCCTTCGCGAATGCCGACCGACTGCAAAGCTGGCCCGAGGGATTGGGCACCGCCAAAGAGCAACGAGGCCCAGAGGCAGGCGATGGGGTTCCAGCGGGCAAAAATTACCAGCGCTACGGCCATGAGCCCCTGGCCGCTAGAGATGCGCTCTGTCCATACGCCGGGATAGTAGAGGGACAACGCGGCGCCGCCGATGCCTGCCAAGAAGCTGCCGGCCATAATGCTGAGCATTCGTACTTTAAAGATGGAAACGCCCATGGCGCGTGCGGCTTCGGGACTGTCGCCCACGGCGCGGATGAACAGACCCCAGCGGGTCGAGCGGAAAAACCACTGCATGAGGGGGGCGATCGCCAACCCCAGCAAAAACAGCGGGCTGATTTGCAGCGCCGCCTGCACCGCGGGCGCCATGCCGCTCGAGGCCAAGTTGATCGTGGGCAGTTGGGTGGCCGACGGCTGGATAAACGGCTTGCCCAAAAAGAACGCCAGACCGCTGCCAAAAATAATCATGGCAATACCCACCGCTACATCATTCACTCGGGGCTGCTGCGACAGCCAGCCGTGGATGGCCCCCAGCACTGCCCCCGACAGCCCCGCCGCCAAAACGCCAAACCAAGGCGACCCCGTGAGGTAGGACACGCCGTAGGCACTCATCGCCCCCATCAACAACGTGCCTTCCAAGCCCAGGTTGATTTTGCCGCTTTTTTCCGTTAAGCACTCACCCAAGCTCACAAATAAGAAGGGTGTGCCGCCCCGCATGGTGCCTGCGGCGATCGCCAAGGGAACCCCCCACCAGCCCAACGCTTCTGTTGCCATCATTCACGCCTCTTAAACACTGTTTAGCCGTTTACTGTTTGCCATTCACTGGGAGCAGTCAGCGGGTTGCGTTACCCCGTGACCACCGGCTCCTGCCCTGGGCTAGGCGGCGGCGATGGGGAGGATGTAATCGTAGGCTTTTCTTTGAAAAAGGGCAGTTTGCCATAGAGCGAGTCGCTAAACAGCACCACCAAAAAGACGAGCCCTTCAAACACCAAGACAGTGGCATCAGGCAACGCAAAGCTGCGCTGCAAAATGCCTCCGCTCGCCAAAATGCCGCCCACCAGCAGCGAGATCAAAATAGCAGCGAGAGGGTTGTGGTGCGCGGCAAAGGCCACCATAATGCCGCCATAGCCATAGCCCACATTGAGCGACTCATTGGCCACACCCTGCACCGCCGCCACTTCCACCATGCCGGCCAAGCCTGCACAAGAGCCAGCCAAAAAGCAAACAATCACCGTGAGTTTGCCGACGGGCAACCCGGCCACCCGGGCGGCCCGAATATTGCCCCCGGCTACCCGAGCTGAGAAGCCAAAGGTCGTCCGCTGAATTAAGAAATACGCAATCACGCAGGCCACAATGCCGTAAAGCAGCCCCCAATGCACTCGCGTTCCGGGGATGCTGCTCAACATATTGACATCGGCTAAGGGGAACGTAGAGGGCTTGTTGAGGGAACTGGGATCTTTCATCGGCCCACCCACCAAATGATTGAGGAGGGCGATCGCAATGTAGTTCAATAACAAACTGCTAATGGTTTCATTCACCGCGCGATAGTGCCGTAGCCAACCGGCTGCCCCAATCCAAATGCCGCCTGCAATCATTCCGGCGATCGCCATTCCCACCTGCACCATCAAAGGCGGCACCGAGGTGCCCAGCGTTAGCCCAGTTGCAATAGCAGCTAGCCCCCCAATGACGAGCGCCCCTTCATTGCCAATAACCACCAACCCTAACCGGGCCGGCAACGCGGTACAGAGACCGCTCAACATTAAGGGAGCCGCACGAATCAGCGTATTTTGGAAGGTGTTCCATTGGCCAAACCCAGCCCGCCAAATGGCCCCATACACTGCCAGGGGATTGGCCCCGGATAGGCCACAAAACACCCCAAATAGCATCAGCGATGCAACCAACGCCCCAAACGGAATGAACAGCGATTCCAGTCTTCTACGCCAAGACGCCGACATATTAAGCCCCTAGTGAAGAGATGTAGCGCTTAACGCGCTAGTTTGAGTGTTTGTTGTTGTGAATCCCCAGCTGGGCAGGGGATTCACAACGATAGATGTCCTAAATAAGTGTCTTAATCAACCTATCGACTGCAACCCATGTGAAGGGTTAGATTAAGCCAAGAAACGATTGAAAGAACGCTCGCTTTGTGCGCCCTAGCTGCCAATGGAACCAATCACGCCCTCGACTAAATAGTTCATTTGCTCCAGCTTCACATCTTGCTGCTTCAGCGATTCGCTAGGCGCAACTGCAACACCGCCATTGTTGTCTTTAATTTCGCCGTCATAGATCACCATGCTGCCGTCCATAAATTGGGCGATCGCCGCATCGGCAGCGTCCTTCGCCTCATCGCTGACCGCAGCTCCATAGGCTGACATTTTGCAGAATTGCTCGCTAAATCCACCTCGCAGCATGTGGGGAATGCTGCCATCCATCAAGGTTTTGCCTTCGCTAATATCAGTCACCAGCTTGGTATAGAACGACGACCAATCCCACTCCGCTCCGGTCAAATAGCCATTGGGAGCCAACGACAATTGATCCGCGTGATACCCCGTGCACAGGATGCCGCGCCGTTCGGCAGTTTCCATCACAATCTTGGGGCTGTCTACATGGCAGGTCACAACCTCAATCCCCTGGTCGGCCATGCTGTTAACGGCTTCGGCCTCTTTGATTGGCTCGGCCCAGTCGCCCGTAAACACCACTTGAGTGGTCGCCTCAGGGCGAACGCTGCGCGCCCCCAGCATGAAGCTGTTGATGTTGCGAAGAACCGAGGGAATGGGTTTGGCGGCAACAAATCCGAGCCGACCTGCATTTGCCGTCAGCGCGGCGACAATGCCCGATACATACTGCGCTTCATCAATGTAGCCGTTGTAGCTGCCTACGTTTTTGGGATGCACGCCCTCTTGGTAAAGCCCTCCGGCATGGAAGAACTGCACATCGGGATACTCTTCTGCCAGCCGCAGCACATGCGGGTCGTAATACCCAAACGACGTGGGGAACAGCACCTTAGCTCCATCAATGTCGATCATGCCCCGCATGGATTCGACCACGGCGGTGGTTTCGGGCACGCTGGCTTCTTCCACTAGTTTGACGCTGCTAAATGCTCCGCTCATCGCGGCAGCGCCCTGGGCGTGAGCCTGGTTCCAGCCAAAGTCATCCTTTGGCCCCACATAGATAAACCCAATGGTGAGGTCGTCGGCTCCGCCACCCGCCGCTGCACCACTGGAGGCAGGGCTACACCCGGTTCCCAGTTTGGCAGTCAGCCCGAAGGCGGTGGTGGCCAACATGCCTCGAATGACCTGACGCCGAGACAGATTCAAGTATCGTTTGCTGCTCATGTGGGTTCCTCGCAATATCTCTTTGTAGACGGTTAGTGGGCAGTGAGCGGGCAGTAACGGGGCGCGGGCAGGATCAGGGAGCCCTAGGTGAATCGGTGAGCTGCATGAATCGTGGCGCTAGAGCTGCAAGTCTAAACCTCACCTGAGACGCTGAGGTGCAACGGGGCTTAGGCAGTTGTGCTAGCAGATTGAGTAAGAGCGTATCAGGCTGGACTGAATTGCGGAGTGTGAAAAGGTGTGGGGAAAGTTCGGTGTTGAATCGGGTGGGCGATCGCCCTCCAGTATCTCCAGTCTTTATTTGTTCTCTTCGCTACAAAATCAGGTCTGAAACTAATTGAAAATGCAGGCTCATCCGATTAAGTTAAATTAAATTTAAATTCATCAAACCTCTGAGGCATGAGATTAGAGCCGGACTCGCTCGACCGCAAGGTCAAAATTGTTTTCCCTGAACCCTTTACTGCTGGACGATTTCTCTCTATTTTTTTGCACCCTTGTCGATCTGCACGTTTCCTAACACCTCTATGGTTTAGTCTTGTATGCTGAGCCCCGATGATGCGCTGGGACTAGTCGAACAGGCGCTGGCCGAGGGCGGCAGTAGCGGACTGAGTGCGCTGCAATCCACTATATTTCGGCAAGTTTGGAGCGATCGCCCCTATCAAGACATTGCCCGGTCGGTCGGGTATGAGGTGGGCTATGTGAAGCAGGTGGGATCTGATCTGTGGCAGTTGCTCTCTCAGGTCTTAGGAGAAAAAGTTACCAAACGAAACCTGCGGGACGTGCTCAGTCGGCAACGCCAATGCGGGGTCGCGAGCGGCGACTCTCCAAGGATGCCCGTGATGCAGGCCCGCGTTCCGGCGGCGGTGCCGCTGTCTCGTTGTGATTGGGGCGAGGCCACTGATGTGACCCTGTTCTACGGACGCAGCGAAGAACTGGCGCGGCTCAACGACTGGATCTTGACGGACGGGTGCCGCTTAGTGGGGATTTTTGGCATGGGGGGCATTGGCAAGACGGCCCTATCGGTGAAGCTTGCCCATCAGCTCCAACCCCAGTTTGAGGTCGTGATCTGGCGATCGCTTCGCAATGCGCCATCGGTGCAGGAGGTGCTGAAGGATCTGGTGCAGGTCTTGCAGCCGCCCGATGCAATCCGAGAGGGTCACGTCGTGACGTTAGATCAGTTGCTGCGATCGCTCCTGTCTCGGCTGCGGCAGTCGCGCTGTTTGATCGTGCTCGACAATGTGGAATCGGTGATGCAGTCGGGCGATCGCGCGGGCACCTACCAACAGGGCTATGAGGGCTATGGCCAGCTGTTTCACAGCTTAGGCGACACGGTTCACACCAGCGCCATCGTCGTGACCAGTCGAGAAAAACCCCAAGAAATCGCCTGCCAAGAAGGCATCACCGTTCCCATTCGCTCGCTCCGGTTAGATGGACTGCCGACCCCAGCCGTGCGATCGCTGTTTGAAACAAAGGGAGACTTTGCGGGATTGCCAACCGAGTGGCAGTCTCTGGTTAACCACTATGCGGGCAATCCCCTGGCGCTAAAAATGGTGGCTCCCATCATTCAAGACTTGTTTGCAGGGCAGATCGGTCCCTTCGTCGAGGTGCTCTCCCAGGGGGCGTCGGTCTTTGGCGATGTGAGAGATCTGTTGGCTCGCCAAGTAGATCGGCTATCGCGAACTGAGCGTCAGATTATGCTCTGGCTTGCCGTTCATCGCGAGCCCATTACCTTAGCTCAGCTTCGGGCTCACTGGGTGGCGCCCCCTGTCTTGGGCGATGTGATTGAAGCCTTAACCTCGTTAGAGCGGCGATCGCTCATTGAACGCGACAGCAAGCGGCTCACCTCCAGTCAAAGCACCAGTTTCTCGCTCCAGCCCTTAGTGATGGAGTATATGAGCGACTGGTTCATCGACCAGATGAGTCGGGCGATTCAGGCGTCTCCCACTGCTGAAGACAGCCTCATCCATAGCCATCCGCTGATTTTGGCTCAAGCGAAAGACCACATTCGCGATATCCAAACCCGGCTGATTCTTCAATCGGTGTTGCGCAAGCTGCTAGAACACAACGGGCAGCCCGGTCTAGAAGCCCGTCTCAAGCAACATTTAGACTGCTGGCGGCAGCAGTCCGTCAAAAGCTATGCCAGCGGCACCGTTCTAAACCTGCTTCAACAGTTAGAAATACCGCTGCAGGGGTGGGATTTTTCTCACCTTACCGTCTGGCAAGCCTATCTGCAAGATGGCCCGCTGCAAGGCGCGAATTTTGCCTATGCAGACTTGTCTCGGTCTGTCTTTAAAGACACCTTTAGCCAAGTGCTCTCCATTGCCTTTAGCCCCGATGGTGAGCTTTTGGCGGCAAGCGATGTCAGCTACGAAATCCATCTCTGGCGGGTGAGTGATGCGCAACCCCTGCTGACGCTGCGCGCTCAAGATGGCTGGTGCTGGTCAGTCGCCATTAGTCCAGATAATCAAATTCTGGCGAGCAGCGCCAACGGCACCATTGACCTGTGGCATCTCAAGACAGGGCACCCGTGTGGCCGGCTGCGGGCCTCGTCGAGCCGGGTGTTTTCTCTGGCGTTTAGCCCTGACGGGCAATGGCTGGCGAGTGGGTGTGAAGACCATCGAATTTGCGTGTGGTCGATGCGCACGCGCACACTGGCGCATTGCTTGACGGGGCATGAGGATGAGGTGCGCTCCGTGGCATTTTCTCCCCAGGGTTATTCCAAGGCGGGGAAGCGGGCTCACGATCATCAACTGGCCAGTGGTAGCCAAGATGGCACCATTCGAGTGTGGGGTATGGCTACGGGCGATTGTGTGCGGATAGAGGCTGGGTCTCCGGTTTGGTCGGTTGCCTTTAGCCCCGATGGGCAAACCTTGGTGAGTGGCCATCACGATGGCACTGTCGGGGTGTGGGATGTTGCCACCGGGATGCAGGTGCGATCGCTCATTGGGCATACTCAGCAGGTGCGATCGGTAGCGTTTCGCCCCGATGGGCGGATGATTGCCAGCGGCAGCGATGACCAGTCTATTCGCCTGTGGAATTGGCAAACGGGGACGGTGAATTGGGTCTTTAGCGGTCACAGCAGCTGGATCTCAAACGTTGCCTTTAGCCCGGATGGACGCACACTCGCCAGCAGTAGCGAAGACCAATCGGTTCGCTTGTGGGATAGTCAGACAAATCAGGCCCTTAAAGTGCTGCGTGGGCATAACAATGGCGTGTGGTCGGTGTGCCTGCATCCCACGGGGCAGTACCTGGTCAGTGGGGGGCAAGACCGACAGGTGCGGCTGTGGCCCATTGCGCATTCATCAATCCATCCAGCAACCCATTCCTCGACCCAGCCGATGGCTCAGCCCAAGGCATTAATGGGTCATCAGGGCTGGGTGTTTGCCGTTGCCGTGAGCCCGGATGGCCAATGGATTGCCAGTGGCGGCGAAGATGCATCGGTGCGGTTGTGGCACAGTGCCACTGGAGAATTGGCGACGACTTGGTCAGACCATACCCACGAGGTTTGGTCGGTGGCGTTTTGCCCGCAGCGCGACCTCGTGGTGAGCGGCAGCTTAGATCGAACGGTGCGCCTTTGGTCTCTCTCAACCCACACCTGCCAGGGCGTTTTGACAGGGCACGACAGTGGGATTTGGGCGCTGGCTGTGAGTCCCGATGGCCGCCGCATTGCTAGCGGCAGTCAAGATGAAACGGTCTATCTGTGGGATGTGGAGACCCAAACCTGTTTTCAGCGGCTTCCCTGCGAAGGCAGTTGGGTTCGGGGGTTAGCCTTTAGCCCGGATGGTCGGTATTTGTCTGTGGGGGGCTCGGATGGGCTGGTCATTCTGTGGGATCTCAAGATGGGACAGCGCACGGTGATTGGCACCCATGCTAGCTTGGTGCTGGCGGTGGCCTTTAGCCCCGATGGCCGCTGGCTCGCCAGCTGTGGCGGAGACACCACCATCAAGCTTTGGAACCTGAAGCAGCAGCGCTGCCATCAAACCCTAGCGGGCCATGACAAATGGGTGCGCTATGTCACGTTTAGCAGCGATGGTCGTCAGTTAATTAGCTGCAGTCAAGATGAAACGATCAAGATCTGGGAGAATGCCTCTCCTGACGGCATGGCTTTCTGTCTGCAAAAAACGCTGCGAATGCCCCGCCCCTACGAAGGCATGAACATTTTAGGCGTCTCAGGGCTAACCGATGCCCAAAAAACGGCGCTGATGGACTTGGGAGCTGTTGAAGGCCCAGATGACGCTGCAGAGAGAGCGATCGCCCTGTTACCCCCCGAGATATATCCTGCCTAGGTTGGCTAAGATCCCCTGCATAAAAATAATCTGGAGAGAATTCTCTATCCTAGAGTCTTATACCAATCGACTATGAGGATGAGCAGAACTCAGTGCTCAGAAACCGTCATTCCGCAAGTTGACAAATAATTTTTTGTATGCGTTGATTTTGTGCCGCCCGAAAGCCTTGATACATGGCGATCTCAATTTTCCGAGTTCACTGCCTTGATAATTGCAAACCGTTAAGTTGCTGCCTAGGACAGTAAATTGCTCTATCTCTGAAATCCTCCAGTAGCAACACTTTCAGCTATTGACTCAAGCAACGCACAAGAAAAAATAATCGTCAACCTGCGGAATGTAGGCAGAAAGCCTATGGATAAGGGGTTTCTGCTTCATTGAATCTACTCAACTTCATAATGGTTTGGTATTAGCTGTCTGATAACGTCCAACGCAGGACATAGAACGCTAGTCAATAGATTTTTCTTCGATCATATAGACTACTGAGTTGTCATAAAGCTATTTAAAAAAGCTATCAGGATAGAGAAGCCTCATGCAGTTTCTACAGCACTTAACGCGCTAGTTTAATTGTTGATTTTTATAGAGTTTTTGCTAAGCAAGGACTCCATAAAAGTAGTTGTTCTAAACAATCCAAAAGCTGCAATAAACTTTGTATATGCGCGAGTTAAAACACAAGAGGAGCCGCTGCTCTGCAGCGACTCCTCCAATCGGATCAAGCCAGATTAAATCTAACTACTAGGCAAACTATAAGTTAATAGTTTGTTCCAGCAACACCCGTAGACGCCACACTAGATATACCAGCAGGTGCACCCGTTGCATCTTTCACAAAGCCAGCATAGGCTTCCATGCCGTGCTCACCAATGTCTAGGCCCATTAGCTCTTCTTCAGCTGATACACGAATGCCCAGCACAGCCTTAAGTACTAGCCAAAAGATAGAGGAAAGAACAACAATGATAAGACCCACAAGCATGGTGCCCAAGAACTGAATCACCACAGGGCCAAAATCACCTGTAATTAAGCTACTGTCAGGACCACCACCTTCACCGTAAATCCCAGCATTGGGACCAGCAGCAAAGATACCTACGGCAATCGTTCCCCAAATTCCATTCACAAGGTGAACCGAAACCGCACCTACAGGGTCGTCGATTCTGATTTTGTCAAAGAAGCCCACAGCAAACACGACCAGAATTCCACCAATCAAGCCGATGATGGCAGAAGAACCCGCCGACACCCAAGCACAAGGGGCCGTGATTGCCACCAAACCGGCCAAAATGCCGTTGATAGTCATCGATAGGTCAGGCTTACCCAGCAGCACCCAAGCGGTGATGGTTGCAGCCACACCACCAAAGGCTGCGGCAATGTTTGTGGTCAAGAAGATATGCGAAATCGCATCGCCATCACCTACACCCATCGTCGAACCGGGGTTAAAACCAAACCAACCTAGCCAAAGAATCAAACAGCCCAGCGTTGCAATGGACATGTTGTGCCCAGGTAACGCATTAGGGGAACCATCTTCGTTGTACTTGCCAATCCGGGGGCCTAAAAAGGCAGCACCCATCAAAGCCGCCCAGCCACCTACAGCGTGCACTGTGGTTGAACCAGCGAAATCCCAGAAGCCAGCTGCGCCCAGCAAACCACCACCCCAAATCATGTGACCGGTGATGGGGTATGCAATCCCTACCAACAGTAGGCTGAAGATGATGAAGTCAACAAACTTGACGCGCTCAGCCACTGCACCAGACACGATGGTTGCAGCAGTACCGGCAAATACTAGCTGGAAGAAAAACTTCGCTGCTAGGGGAACACCCGTCCAACTGATCGCACTGTAAACGCCCTCATAGGCATCTGTAGCAGGGCTGTTGTCTGCACCCGACAAAAAGAATAGACCCTGAGTGCCAAAGAAGGGGTTGCCGTCGCCAAACATGAGGCCCCAGCCAATGAACCAATAGGCGATCGTAGACAGGGCAAACACAACCAGGTTTTTTGCCAGGATGTTAACAGCATTCTTTTGGCGGCAGAAGCCGGTTTCTAGCATGCCGAAGCCAGCATTCATAAAGAACACTAGGGCCCCAGAAATCAGCACATACATCGTGTCAAGGCCAACTTGTAGCTCAGACACTGCGTCTTCTAGGGCATCTTGAGCAAAAGCAGCGCTGCCCGTAGAAGCCAACAAAATCAGGACGACGACGGGGATACAAGCCTGCCATGCAGGAGACAGCGACTGGGGAGATTTGAGCTTTTGGAGGACTTCCTGCAGACCAGACACGGCATCACGCACATCCATGTGCGATCGCCGTTTGGTCCTCTTTCTCAAAACTAATTTAGACATGGGTTGACGTTCCTCGTTACACAAAACAGCAAACGATAAATTTGAAGAAACAAATGAACTAGTCGTAGGACACCAACAACGTAGCAGCCAAACAAGCAGTAACAGCTCCGAACCTCCTCGTAATGAGGAGAGCTCAGCTCAGCACAACAGGGCTTGGACTATGCACAGAACCCGAAGTGATTTCGCGAACCTGTGCCTAGCGAAAAATACCTGTAGACCGGTATCGAATTATTACAGATTCCACCAAGGTACAGGCTTGAAATCTGTATATTAGAACACAATTTTACAGTTTGAGAGAATCAATTTTCTTGGAACTCTTATGGAGAAGGGGTTTCAGGAACTCAAGGAAAACCAAGCAATAGCCTTCTAAGCAGCACAAATTCTCCTGCTGCGTTAGACGCTCTGTATACAAAAAACAGGCAGTAGAGTCGTTGGGCCATCAGATCTTCAGATCTGGTGACCGCCGTGTGCCGTTTTGACGGTAGACACTGACAAAATGATGAAGGGTGATATGCACTCTATCTCGCTGTAGAAATGCAGAAAGAAAGCTCGCAACCCTCACACAGTGGAATAATTTTCGAGAGTTATCTGCATGGGAGTCTTGTATAAAATCATCCCTAATTCTGAGTATTGCAAGTTCAACTATTAGTTAGGTTAAGGTAAATAGTTTTTGTTTATAGAATCCCTGCGTTATGAGGATTTCATAAACAATATTAATCGGCGCTCTGAGCGCTACATGTATCAGTTGAAGCTTTATTTTTAAGTATGTTGCGTACGAAAAGGCAAGCACTGTGGAACGGGAGCACGTCACCTTGGCGATGAGTAATTATGCTTAGGCCGTGATTAGTTCCTGTGTGCCAATGAGGTCATTGAGATAGGCACAGCGGTGAGCGAGCACTTGAGGAACCCGGTCTGCCTTCCACTGGGCACCGGTTAG
>JBGTOF010000145.1:0-3309 GCA_041742695.1 Elainellales cyanobacterium
TGGCCCAGCTTGGGTTTGGCTTTTTCGAGCCGCTTGAGCCGCTGTTTGCGGTAGCTGTTGAGGTAGTCGGTAAACGACACCCGGTTGGCGACGATGTAGGCGGCGGCCTGTTCGAGGGCGAGGGGCAGGTAGCCTAGTTCAGCGGCGAGGTCGGTGACGGCCTGAAGTTCAGTTTCCTGCATGGGGCGAATGCTATTCGCTCCTACGAGGTTCGTGCGTCCTATGCGGTTGAGCAGAAAGGCCACGGCCTCCTCTTGGTTCAGCGTCTCCATAGCTACCGGCTGCACAATGCCCAGGTCTTGAAAGTCTTGGGCGCGGGAGGTGACCAGAATGTGGCCTTTGATCTCGCGGGGCAGAAAGGGATGTACTAAATCGGGACGGTCAGCGTTGTCAAAAATCAGCAGCCAGCCCTCCTCGCGCCCTAGCCACACCCGCACCGACTGCACAGTTTCATCCTGGTTCTCGCAATCTTTCAGTTGCAGGTTGAGCTGCTGGGCGATCGCCACATAGCCACTGGTCAACTCCAGCTCTGTATCGGCCCCCACCCAAAACACGTAGCGGTAGTCGTCGCGATAGCGATAGGCATATTCCACCGCCGTCTGGGTTTTGCCAATGCCCCCCAGCCCGCTGATCGCCTGGGTTTGGGAAATAGCTGCGGTCTGGCGATCGTGTAGCTGCTGGTGCAGCGTCGTCAGCACCTCATCCCGCCCGGTGAAATAAGGATTCCGCCCATAGGGCACCATCCACGGCGGATCTTCCCTACCTTCCTCACCTTTCCCATCCCCCAAACATCCCGGACAAAGCTGCTCCACCACCTCATACAGCCGCTCCAGCCCGCACCCCGTCGCCCCTTCTACCCAGCTCAGCAGCGCAGCCACCCGGTTGCCCTGGGTGGCCATGCCTTCGGGCACAATTCCCGGTGGCGGATTGAGGGTAAACCGCAGCTGCTCAAATTGCGGAGCCGGTAGCGCACTCAGGGTTTGAAATAGCGTCAGCCGACGTTGAGAAGACATAAGGGAGAAACTACAGGGCGCAGCGGAGAATTGTTGAGCTAATCCTAACCCAAGATATTCGGCGATTCTGAGGTCATTGAGCAGACCGCCCTCATCTGACATTGGGTTAAACTTCGTCTTAGCAACTCGGTAAACCGCCAACGTCTTTTGCCCATTTTGCGGCTCCAGCAGAACTCAGGCCCAAGCTTTCAACAGGAGATTGCCAATGCGTAAACAGATTGTCGAGTACACCACGCCCTTAGATGCGTTGATTGCCCTAGCCAAGCAACTAAACACTTGCGAAATTCAGTACAAAATGGATTCCTCTGAGTTCTTTACAAAATACAGTCAAGGCAAAACCTCCGACATCGAAGACTTCGTTGAGTGGGCGGGCAACTATCAGCATTATTTAGCCCTGCATCGAGAGGTCGCAGACAGGCTGCAAAATGTCGCGTAGTGCTCTGCGGGCCTATTTTGATGGCATTGAGCAGCAATTACTTACATTATCCGATCTCTATGTTGAACGGTTTGATGTCGCTATCCTAACAGCAGAACAAGCTAACCTGAAGCTGCGGCTGCGGTTCAAAGGCAGATACCTGCTAGCTCTCAGCGAAGCCCTACAGGTTGCAGAAGGTCAAATTATGCAGATTGACTATCGCTATCACTTCCAGCATGAGAACAACTAGGTGATCTTTCGCTACGACAGCACTCCTCATTTTCCTGACTTGCCTACCTTCCACTACTACAAACATCTTCTTGACACCGTCATCTCTCTTCTAACCCCTCATCTAAAATTTGAAGCGTTGATGCGGGTAAAAGATTTGGTTGGATCAGCTGCTGCAGCCCCAGACACCAAGCGATCGCCACCATCCACCCGGCTGCGATGTCGCTGGGGTAGTGTACGCCCAGGTAAAGCCGCGTCCAGCCAATGATGAGGACGTAGAGTCCACCGAGGGTCAGCGCTAGCCCTCGCCAGCGGGTTTGCCACAGGAGCACACCCAGCGTCGCCGCTATCGCCATGCTGGTCATGGCATGGCCGCTAGGGAACGAAAAGTCTTGCGGATGAGGATAGAACGAGGGCCATAGATCGGGACGGGCACGGTGCCACAGCCCTTTGCCCAAGCGGTTGATGGTCACGCAGCCGAGCAATGTACTGCTGAGATACAGCAGCGATCGCCATCGTTTTGTGTGATAAAACATAAGGGCAATCGCCACGGATATCGGCAGAACCGTCCAGACTGAGCCCAGCTCCGTCAAAACGGCGGCGGCTCGATCAAGCGCTGCAGTTTCTGAGCGGTGAATCATTAACATCAGCGGCACATCCCATTTGAGGCCGCCCACGCGCCCCCACACCAGCAGCGCCAACACCGCGAAGATCTGGAGCGGCACCAGCACCCCTACCAGCAACCCTAGCAATGCCAGTCCGCGATCGCCCCCCCACGCTCGCAAAAACCGTAAAAATATTGACGCCTTAGAGGCTCGATTGGGATGAGTCATTGGGACAAGAATGCGGGATAGAGACAACAGAACGACAACAAATCCTCCTAAATTCTACTGAGGTAAACAGGATAATGCCGGACAAGTGCACACCCTCGCCAACCCTAAGGCGCGTCATCCATTCACCTCAGAAACCCTAAGGAATCAGCACCGTCGCGCCCGCCCAGATAACCAGGCAGGGGCTGAAACCCTTAAGAAGCGTAATGCCGAGCAGACAATTGATGACAGCCCTAGTACATACCTTTAGTACATGCCTTGGCAAAGCCCCCCGTCTACCTGCAGCATCACTCCGTTTATGAAGGATGCCGCCGGGGAGCAGAGAAACACTGCTACATTGGCAAACTCTTCAGGTGTGCCCATGCGCCCAAGGGGAATGGTATCGGTAATGCTGGCGATCGCCGCGTCCTTCGTTTCGCCGGTTTTAGCCATACGCGCCGACAGCAACTCCTCGATGCGTTCGGTATAGGTATAGCCCGGCAAAATGCTGTTAACCCGAATGCCCTCTGGCCCCAGCTCTTGACTCAGGGTTTTGGTGAGTCCAATGACGGCTGAACGAATGGAATTTGACAAAATTAGATTTTTAGCAGGCTGCTTCGTTGCGGAAGAGGTCACTGTGAGGATGGCGGGAGTGGGCGATCGCCTGAGAGAGGGCAGCGCCGTCTGAATCATCTGAACGGTGCTGAGCAACAGCAGGTTAACCGCCGCCTGCCAGGCTGCGAGGTCGGCATCCTCAAAGCTGCCAGCCGGGGGGCCACCCGAATTGGTGACTAAGACATCAAGCCCGCCAAAGGTTTCGACCGTGGTGCTCACCACCCGTTCC
>JBGTOF010000158.1:0-10514 GCA_041742695.1 Elainellales cyanobacterium
ATCCTCGGTCAATGCCTGAAGCGGCAGGCCATAGTCGGCCTCTACTTGATCAAATTGAGTCTTTAAGTCAGGGGAGAGGCGATCGCGATCCACCAGCGGCGGTGAGCCCCACACATCGGGCTTAAACTTTTCTAACTGCCCCTCAGGACTTGAGAGCAGGTTGGCGAGAACCATTGCTGCTGCTGGGTTGCTGGCATTGGTGGGAATGGCTGTAAACGAGGGGTCGTTGAGAGAGATGCCGGGTAGGGCAAACGCTTCGGTGGTGCTAGGCAACTGCCCAGTGGTGATGCCCTCAGCAATGTTGGGTGTAAAGGCAGACATCATCCAGATTTCGCCATTGGCGAACAGCTCTAGCAGGCGGTTTTGGGTGGGGGGATAGGTTTGTCCGCCGCGCCACAGGTGGGGTGCAAGTTCTCTCAAATAGTCGGCCACTAGGGGCGAGTTTTGCTCCCAAAGGGCTTCGTCAAACGCATCGCCTGCATATTGCTCATAGCCACCGGTCAGCCCATACAGCGCTGTCAGCAAAAACCGACTGCCATCAAAGGCGGGCGGTGCTACATAGGTAAAACGGCCTGGATTGGCGATCGCCCAGTCCAGCAATTCTTCAAAATTTTGGGGCTGGGTCGTCACCCGAGCCATATCTGCTGCCATCACATACAGCGACCCGGTGTAAGGGGACTCATAGCCATCGACGGGCAGGCCAAAGTCAGTCGTGATGAGGGGATCCTCTGGGTCGTAGGCGTCTAAGGCAGGCAGCACCTGAGTAAAGGGACCAAACAGTAGATCGCCCTGCCTCAAGGTGCGAAAGTTTTCGCCATTAATCCAGATCAAATCAATGCTGCCGCCAGACGTTAACCCTGCCTGCACTTCGCCGATGACTTTGTTCACGGCCTCGACCGTATCATTAATGGGCACGCGGTTTAGGGTGATCTCGTACTGGGTTTGGAGTTGCTGAGCCACCCAGCCATCGGCAAAGCGATTAGTCACGTCGCTGCCGCCCCACATCGCCCAATTCACGGTTGTGCCTCGGGCCAGTTCTACCACCTCATCCCATGTAAGGGTGGCGGGGTCAATGCGGGTATCCGGTGAAGAAGAGGGGCGATCGCAGCCTGCGGCAAGGGTCGCCAGGCATGTGGCAGCAGACAGATACAAAAAACGACGGCGATGCAGAACGAACGAAGACATGGCAACACAGTAGGTGGAAACAGATAGAAAAAAGATGGAAGAAGGGGCAAAAACAGCCAGGCGTCCTGGGTCTTGAGCCAGAATTGCCTACCGCTAGCCCCTAAACCTGAACCATCGAGCCAGGGGCTACCGCTGTGGCAGACCCAGGAAAGACCCAAAGAGACTCAGGCGGCAGGTGGGCAAAGACCGATTGCCCTTCTGCAAACTGCTGACTGGGCGGAACCCAGGCCTGTAGCTGCAGCCCTGCCGAGGTGCGCAGCGTGAGGTGGCGCTGGGTGCCCGTAAATCGACTGTGGAGAATGGTGGCGGGCAGCAGGTTTGCCCCGCAGACCCGATCAGTCATCACATGAATGTGCTCGGGGCGAATCGTGATGTGGACGGCGCCGTGGTGGGGATAGTGGGTAATGAGGTGTTCTCCGTCTGCTAGGGTGAGCCGATGCTGCTGGGCGTCGGCGGAAAAAAAGTTGACTCCGCCAAAAAACCGAGCCACCGATTCATCTACCGGGTTTTGGTAGAGCGCCTCGGGGGTGTCTACCTGGCGCAAGCGACCGTCAAACATTAGGGCAATGCGATGGGCCATCACGGCCGATTCGCTTTGGTCGTGGGTGACTACCAGCAGGGTGACGCCGGTTTCGGCATGCAGTCGCAAAATCAACTCCTGCATATCGCCGCGCAGGCTCGCATCGAGGGCAGAGAGCGGTTCATCCAGCAGCAGCACTTTGGGTTGAATCACCAACGATCGCGCTAGCGCGACCCGCTGCGCCTGTCCGCCCGATAGCTCTGAGGGTTTGCGGTTTTCAAAGCCGCTGAGCTGCACTTGGTCAAGCATGGCGATCGCCCGTTCCACCTGCTCAGCGCGGCTCACCCCGCGCATCCTCAGCCCAAAGGCCACATTCTCTCCCACGCTGAGATGGGGAAACAGCAGCCCTTTTTGCAGGACTAGCGCAATTTCGCGCCGCTCAGTGGGCACTCGGTTGAGCGATCGCCCATTCAGCCAAATTTGGCCCCGGTCGGGACGTAAAATTCCAGCGATGAGCTGCAAGGTGGTGGACTTGCCGCAGCCCGAAGGGCCAAGCAGCGCAATCCGCTCTCCAGCCTGCACATCCAGCCACAGGTCTTGCACAGCCGCCGTGTCGCGAAACTGCTTGGTTAGGTTTTGCATCGAAAAATAGGCCGTCTCAGACATCCCCCAACCCCCCGATGGCTGCGTCATTTTGCAAGGCTCGGCTTGAAAACAATAGGAACACGACGGCTGGAATGATGGAGGTGATGGCGATCGCCGCCGTCAGTCCTATGTTGCCGCCCTGCAGCGACGTAAACAACACCATCGGCAACGTAAACACGCGGCCACTGCCCACAAAAAACGTCAGCAAAAACTCATTCCAAGAAATCAAAAACGCAAACAGCGCCCCTACGACTACTCCGGGTGCAATCAGCGGCAGCGTCACCGTCCGCAACACCTGACTGGGTGAAGCCCCGAGCGATCGCGCTTGAGCTTCATACCCCGGGTCAAAGTTGGCATAGACACTGCTCAGCACCAGCGTCATATAGGGAATCGTGGGCAGCAAATGCACCAGCACCACGCCCAACAGCGTGCCGCTTAGCCCCAGGCGAATCAGCACAAACTGAATGCCCATCAGCGTAGCCAGCGGCGACACGATGATCGGCAGCAGCAAAAACAGCTTGATTGCCCCCTTCCCTGGAAACTCCATCAGCCCCAACGCTCGCCCCGCCGGTAGCCCCACCAGCAGCGCTAGCGCCGTAGAGATGCCTGCAATCACCAGGCTTTGCACAAAGCCTTGGCCCACGCGACTCCCGGCTGAGGCCAACCCAACCCAGTTCGCCAGAGTCCACTGCGTGGGCACCAACTGAGGAAAGTACCAGCCCTGGGCAAAGGACCAGATCAGCAAGGGCAAAAAGGGCAAAAAGAGAACCGTGATAATCAGTGTCAAGCTCGTCGTGCGAAGCAGGGCGGTTGGCCGGAGTCGGGCGGCTGGGCGGATAATGTCGGCGGGGTGGGTCATCCCTGAGCCCTCCGCATGACGCGACGAAACGGCTTGCCAGAGCCCAGCCACAAGTAGAGAGCAATGAGACTAATGGACACGCCCGAGAGCAATAGCCCAAGGGCGATCGCCACACTGCGCTGATTCAAATCCACATCGGTAAAGGCCTGATAGACCAGCACCGGCAAGGTTTTAGGAAAGGTAGACCCCAGCAAAAACGGCACCTCAAATGAACCAAACACAAAGCCAAACACAATCAAACTGGCGGAAATGATTCCCGGGCGCAGCAGCGGCAGCGTCACCGCCCAAAAACACTGCCACGGGCTAGCCCCCAGCGCCCGCGCCTGCATCCCATATTCAGGGCGAATACCGCGCAGCACCGCCAGCAGAATTAAGGTGACAAACGGAATCTCCTTCCACAAAAAGTGCAGCATGACCCCCAGATTGGCCCTGTCGTTGACCAACAGTGGAAAGCCTTGGTCGGAGCTGATCCACCCCAGGTGAACCAAAACCCTGGACAGAACACCACTGGGAGACAGCAGCAGCAAAATCCCGGCAATGCCGACCAAGTGAGGAATGGGCAGCGTCAACTGACACGCAAAACTAGCCCAGCGTCCGGCTCGCAGCAATAGCAGCGCCAGACCAATGCTAAGCACGGTAGAACTGGCCGTGGCGACAAGCGCAATATAAAGACTGAGACCCAGCGATTGCCAAAACTGGTGACTGGTCAGCGCCTGTTGATAAGCCTCGAAGGACACAGTGCCCGTGCTGGTGAGCCCCATCAGGCCAATGCTCTGCAGAAAGGCGAGAACCAAGCCACCGCCAAACAGCACTGCAATTAGGCTGACAGCAGGCAACACCAAAAGGTAGGCGTGCCAGGGAATCGCCCAGTGGTTTGGCCGCTCCCTCGTATTACGATCATCCTGATTGTTTGGATTGGTCTGAAGAACTATCGTCATGGCAAGGGTTCCTCTAGTAGCGCCATCACCTCTGCCCACAGATGGGGAAACTGCTGCTGGCTGTCATAGAGCCGCTGCCGCCGTGCTTGGGCACTGGCTCCGTCATCCTGCTCATACCAGCGCTGGGCCGAGACCCAATAGCCCGCCGTCCAGCAGAGCGATCGCACAGCAGGGAATGCCCCAAAGGCCGCAAAATGTAGGCGCATTGTCTGGGCTAATTCCGCATCTTCTAACGCATCGTAATAGGTTTGCAGGAAGAGCTGCCGATCGGCGGCGGGCATCTGATAGCCACTGCAGCGCTGCACGGTCACGGGCGAGAGAAAATGACCCAGATCCCCAGCGGGAGATCCCAGTTCTGCCCATTCCCAATCGATTAACCAGGCGGTGTGATCGTTAATGACCCAGTTTTCGTAGGTGTGGTCGCTGTGGACTAGGCAGGTATAGGGAAACTCTACTAAAAATCGCTCTGTGGGCAGTCGCGCCTCTGCTGCAGCGAGCAGGGTATGCAACATGTCTACAAAGGCTGGATCTGCGTTGGGCGATCGCACATAGGGCTGGGCATAGTCCCGAGCTTCAGCAAAAAACAGCGCCAGCGGCTGCGTCACCCGCTGCACAGGAGGCGTGAGCTGTTCAATCTGGGCATAGTCTGCATGCAACGGGAGCCGATGGAGCCGTGCCAGAGTCGTGGCACACTGCTTTAAATGGGGATGGCTGTAGTTGAGAGGCTCCCCATCCAGGTAGTTGGTGATGAGGCAGGTGTAGGGAAAGGTCTCACTCGGATGCAGGACGGCATCCAGCAGGGTATGCCCGATCCCTGATCCCTTGAGGTACTGCAAAATGATGCGTTCAAACGCAGTTACCTGACTTGCATCGCCCCCAAACCTCTGATTGGGCGTGCTCACAGCGACCCGCACCAATCGATCGGCATTTAACCGAAAGATGACATTGGCCTCACCATGAGCCAGCAATTCTAGCGTGTCGCCCTCGTCTAAGACTGCATTGAGCTGAAGATGCGCCTGCACCTGTGTTTGGAGTTGTCTAAGGTTAAGGGCCATGCAGAAAAGGTGTCAGTTTAATGAAGCCAGATAGACATCTTGTGTACTATAGCGGGCATGAATCTTGATTCATCTGAGAGCTACCTTAAAATTTCCTGAGTGACCTCCTTACGATGTTTTCTTTAATGTCATCCACTCCTGCAGATTGTGCACAGCGCCTGCGGGTGTTAGCCGATGCCCATCGTCTGGCTATTCTCAAGCTGCTGTTTGCGGGGCCTCAGTATGTTTGGCAGCTTAATCATGCGCTTAACCTAGAGCAGAGCTTGCTCTCGCACCACCTTAAGACTCTGCGAGAAGCAGGGTTTTAGAGTCTCGTCGAGACGGCAAGACGGTGCTGTATCAGATCGCGCCGGGGGTGCGTCTTGGGGTGAGGGATGGGATTGATTGGGGCTGCTGCACTCTTCTGTGTCGCGATCTGCCATAGGGTAGATTTTGGCACGCTTGTGGCTAAATTATTGGGTTCTTAAACGTGAGATAGAACGGCCTTAATCCCCTTGTGGGACGGTTTGGAAGGCGCAGAGTAGGAGTTTTTTGTATCTCTCCACACAATTTTGCGCTGAGGTTGCAACGGTGGTCTGCGGTGCGATCGCCCCATTGCCTCCTCAAACTATCCCCCAATGAGGTGTTTTAGGTTCATGAGCCCACAGCATTCAACAGCGGCTGCCATGCTTCAGAACAGCAGCGCTAGCGTTCGCATTTTTGATATTCAGGGCATGGCCCATCGCTCTCCCCTCGAAGGGCAACTGGTTACGGCGGTTCCCGGTATTGTCACTGCCGTGCGCGGCAACGGCTTTTATCTGCAAGATGCCGATGGCGACGACAATCCTGCCACGTCTGACGCAATTTTTGTATTCACCGGCGATGCGCCAACGGTGCAGGTGGGTGATGCGGTAGAAGTGGATGGCGTAGTGGGGGAATTTCGCCCGGGTGGACAGGCTAGCGGCAACCTCACCACAACGCAGATCGGTGGAGCTGGCAATCCGCCTGCGATCGCCACGGTGCTCTCGAGTGGTAATCCGCTGCCGCCGCCGCTGCTGATTGGGCTAGATGGGGTGCTGCTGCCGGTTGGGCAAATTGCAGGCGAGACGCCCAGTGGCACCGTCGAAGCAGATGACTATACGTTTGACCCGACCACCAACGGCATCGACTTTTTTGAAAGCCTGGAAGGGATGCACGTGCAGGTGAATGGTGGCGTGGTGGTTGGCCCGACCAATTCCTTTGGCGAAACCTGGATCCTCGCTGACAATGGCGACGGTGCGACGAACCGGACGCCGCGCGGTGGGGTGATTATTTTTCCGGATGACTTTAATCCTGAGCGGATTCAGGTGCAGTACAACAGTCAGATCACGCCGGGAGATGCGCCCGTTGCGAATGTGGGCGATCGCCTGAGTTCTGTGATTGGCGTGGTGGATTACAGCTTTGGCAACTTCGAGATTTTGCCGACAGAGGCGGTAACAGTGACGCCCGGCGATTTGGAGCGTCCTATCTCTGCGTTGACGACAGAGGGCGATCGCCTTACCGTCGCCTCTTACAACATCGAGAACTTTCGTCTCGGCAGCCCGCCCGAGCAGATCAGCGGCATTGCCCAGCACATTGCCCTCAACCTCGGTGGGCCAGACATTATTGGCTTGCAAGAAGTGCAGGACAACAACGGCCCGGTGGATGATGGCACCGTGGATGCGTCTGAAAGTTACAAAACTCTGATTGCGGCGATCGCTGCCGCCGGTGGCCCTACCTACAAATTCACCGATATCGCACCCGAAAACCTGCAGGATGGAGGCCAACCCGGCGGCAACATCCGCGTAGGTTACCTCTATAACCCAGCGCGTGTGAGCCTTTTGCAGCGGCCCGGCGCTACCGCCACCAGCGAAACTCAAATCATTGACGGACGCTTATCAGAAAGCCCGGGTCGGGTGCAGCCCAATGATCCCGCCTTTATCGACAGCCGCAAACCCCTAGCCGCAGAGTTTGTGTTCAACGGGCAGCGCGTCGTTGTGCTCAACAACCACTTCAGCTCTAAAGGCGGCAGCGATCCACTGTTTGGTCGGTTTCAACCACCGCTCAACGGTGGTGAAGACGAACGCACCGAGCAGGCGCGCATCAACCGCGAGTTTGTGGAAGAGATTCTGACACAAAACCCCAATGCTCGGGCGATCGTGCTAGGGGACATTAATGAATTTCAATTTCTGCCCCCGTTGCTCACCCTAGAAGGCACCATTGATGGCGGCGAACAGGTGTTGTTTAACCTCACCAACACCCTGCCCGAAGACGAGCGCTACTCCTATATCTTTCAGGGCAACTCGCAAACGCTAGATCACATTCTCGTGAGCGACAGCCTGCTGCAAACCACGGAGTATGACGTGGTTCATGTGAATTCGGAATTTGCGGATCAAGTCAGCGACCACGACCCGCTGCTGTCGCGGTTTGATCTGCCCAATGCATTTGCCGACAGCGGTAGCCTCGTCATTGGCACCAATGGTGATGACGAGATTGCTGCTCAAGGTGGTCAGCGCATTCTGGCTGGTGCAGGGAATGACTTGGTGGCACCTGCGCCAGACTCCGACGGCAACAACGTCATCTTTGGACAGCAGGGCGATGATGAATTATTTGCCCGCCAGAATGATGTGTTGCTGGGTGGCGCAGGCAACGATTATTTAGATGCCTCGGGTGGAACAGGCGGCAACCGCCTCTATGGCAACGCGGGCAACGACACTCTGTTTGCAGGCGTCAACGATTTTCTGTTCGGGGGGGCGGGGGATGACATCCTCTACGCCGGGCGGGGTGGCAATACGCTGGCGGGTGGTGCCGGAGACGATCAATTTTGGATCGCCTTTAATGAGGTGCCAGATTTGGCGAACACCATCACTGACTTTGCGCGTGGCAGCAATGTGCTGGAAATACGCAACGTTAGCAGCATCAATGGGTTTGAGGATCTGGAACTGATTCAGTCGGGTTCAGATACGCTGATTCGTGCGCTAGATACGGATGTGGTGCTGCTGAAGCAGGTGCAGGCTAGCAGCCTCACCAGCGACCAGTTCGTGTTTGCTTGAGGTGAATTCGACCGTGTTGTTTCAGCGCCGTAGCGCGGGGCTGAAACAACGCTAAACCGTGCTGCCTGCGTCGCAGGCAGCACGGTTTAGGCATTTGCCGAACTAACGCTTGCTTGAGCTCCAGTGTAATTGGGGATAGTGAGTTGTGCGATCGCACTCGCTGAAACAGTTCTATGGCGCTTAACGCGCGGGTGTGAGTGTCTACTGATGCGAATCCTCTGCGCAGCGAAGGGTTCACATCAGTGACAGCAACAAAAGGATCAAATAACGCCGTTACGCAGGGCAAACACAGCCGTTCGCACCCGATCGTTGACTCCAAACTTGTTCATGATGCTTTTTACATGGGTTTTGACAGTATTGGGGCTGAGGTAAAGAGCTGCTGCAATTTCAGGGTTGCTGCACCCGTCTACCAATAGTCGTAATACTTCTAGCTCTCGTTCTGAGAGGCAGCGAGACTGATTAGGAATAATGGATCGCGCCATGTCTAGGGTCTCCTAGTCGATGAGTGGTCAAGGCGAAACAACGGACCTTATATCGGACATTCGGTATAAAAAAGAACAGTATTCATGGACTTTTCCCTATCAATCAACGCAGCACACTCTAAACATTTAAAAGCAAGCCTCTGGTGATTCAATTGGCCATGATATAGATGGGCACTGGATGAGAATAGGGCAATCGCACTAGGTTAGAGATTTAAAGTCTGGGGTAATACTGTTAGGGTGCTTCTCAACGTAGGCATTAATCATTTTGATAATCAGCTCTCCTTGTTTTTGAAAGTCAACTCGACGGGTTACATACATATCTGACATCATTAGCCCGTCAATAAACGTCATGAGAAAGCTCACAAGCTCTGGTTCGTCAAACCCTAACAGCTCTATTAACAACTCCTCAACGGATTGCTCAATACGTTCCCCCACTTGCTTCATGGGGTCGCTGATTTCAAGTCCTTCTCGCTGCATCTGTTGATGAAAATCAATACAAATCAGCGTTTGTTTGAAGAAGTAGTCTCGGTTGCGTTCAAAATAATCGAATACAATCCGAATGCGATCGCCCAACGTTTGCCCGGCAGTCATTTCAGTTTTAGCTTGCAAAATATCGCGCTGCGATAGCTCATCTACAAACTGAGCAAACAACATTTCTTTGTTAGGAAAGTAGTGGTAGAGCGTTCCTGTAGACACATCGAGCCAGCTAGCAATTTGCCGCATTGTTACTGAGGCATAGCCTTTTTCCGCAAATAGCTCAAAGCACTGGTTTAGCAATTCCTTGCGGTACTGGTCGTGATCGACAATTTTGGGCATGGCGTTTTAGGCAAGGTGAAAACCCGTAATAGTTAGTGGGGTACAGCATAACGGATGGGGTGCTTGCAGCGAGTGTTGACTCAGCGCAACGAACTCAGTTTATGATTACCGAACGTTCGTTATAAAATGCATCTCTTAATATTCGTCAGAAATCTATAAAATGTCAAGCTTGAGCTTTAGATCGCCTCAGCGCGGTGCTGACTGTGATGGTGGGAGTGCAGAAAAGGCGATCGCCCGCAGAGCGTTATCGAATGCATCACTTTGTAGCGGTTAATACCACGGTGAGCCGTTGAGAGAAATACACTCCACTACTAAAGCAAGACCTTAAAAACTTATTGCCTCTAGGGTTCCGGTTTGGGATAAGTCGATTGCAGGGTTAGTTGTTTCTGACTAATGTCTGATTCATTGACTGTTGCCAAATGCCTGGTCCGAGAGAGGCAGGCCAGACGAGTTGATTGCCCTTGCTATTAAGCTCGGAGCACTCTATGGCTGCACGGCGGGAAAAAAGCCCGGGAGATAACGCGGTTTCTATGTTGGAACTGTGAATCTCTTGGGTTTTTTTTGGTCATGTTTTTAGGGATTGACGCAGTTGGGACATTGTCGAGAGGCTTAGTCTTCCCATAACCCTCCAACATTCCCAGAATGCCGCACCCGTGCGCAAGCCCCGTTCCTGTTGCGCCGTTGACCCTAAGTCGGGGGTTTGGAGCAATCGAATGTGCTGCGTCCTGAGCATCCTAAGCGTTCAATTTGTTTAGGATGCACGCCAGGTACAGTCCCTTGATTCATGACCCAAGGGTTCGCTTAACCAAAAGGATGGGGTGCTAAACACCCATGTATTACTCAGGAGTATCGCCATGACGCAATCGCCAGAATTTCGCCCCCCCAATGGGCAGAGCGAAGCCCAGCGAGCCCTCGAACTCGAGCAAGGGCTGCCGATGACGGGTTGGCAGCAAGAAGTGGGCCA